>CALBBS010000160.1 GCA_937926845.1 uncultured Atopobium sp.
GTGAGACGTTTGTGAGCGCGCTCTTCAGAAGCAATAAATCGACCAGGCTGACCGAGTTCCCACGTACCCTTGAGGTCGGCGGCAAGCTCAAAGTGCAGCTTGGAGATGCCCAGGTCGTAATCTTGGACAAGGTGGCGCTGTTTAGGCATAGATGCGCTTACCACGCCATCTGTCAGGTCAAATACAACTGGTAACATGTTGATGGCGGTTGGACATGCCAAAACCGCATTAATGCCACGGTTAAACCACTCAGGCATCTGCTCTGGCTCAGCTGAAGCGCCATTTGCGGTCATAATCTGCGCAGGCTTCTTAGTGCGCAGGCGAATCGCGGTGCGAATGCCCTCCTGCTTAAGCGGAATCTTTTCCGGAGCGTATCCGATAGAAATAATAATGCCCAGCTTAAGGCCATTATATTCGTCGCGAGCCAGGGTCTTCCAATCCATGGTCTCGGCAATCCAGCATGAGCCAATGCCCAGTTGTGTGGCGAGAAGAACGATTTTCTCGCCATAGTAGCCAATGAGCTCACGGGCAATTGCGTCTTCACAATAACCTGCTACGTAGTGGTAAATGGGGCCGACAATAGACCTGTTCTTCATGTGGACGGAAGTGCCATCCTCAAGGTGAGGACCCTCGATGGTAAGGATTGCAGGGTGATCGGGTGCAACCTCTGCCATCTGGGCATTTGCGACGTCAATGGCTTCTTGGAGCTGAGAGAGTTTCTCTTGCTCAATAGGCTTTTGGTCGTAGGCGCGCAGAGAAATGCGCTGGTCCATAGCTTCTTTTACGTCCATTGGGGTCCTTCCTGGAGCAAGGTTAGAGCAGAGAGCCAAATCGCTTAACGTAGAGGCTCTTGATTATGGTGATAAGAACCATATACCCGCTCATGAGAGCAACTAACCACCCAAAGAAAGACAAAGGCAGAGCAACAAGGCTCAAGGGCTGCGCAAATACCGGCAGATACGGAAGGGCACTGACCGCAACAATTCCTGCGCTCGTTAGAGCAAGCAGTGAGGCTGATGGCATGCTCTGAACAAACGGAATCTTGTTAGTTCTGAGCGCGTGGAGAACAAAGGTCTGGGTCCACATGGATTCGATGAACCAACCTGTTTGGAAAGACAGAATAAAGAGTGCTTGAGCAGCGGCGTTTCCAGCTGCAGCAAGTTCTGCCCAGGTTCCTCCGGCAAGAGCGGGAGAGACTACAAAGAACATGAGGGCAAATGTTAGTACATCAAAGATTGAACTAATAGGTCCAATCCAGAGCATAAAGTTTGTAATCGAGTGAGCGTCCCAAGAGCGAGGGCTTGAGAGGAACGAATCGTCAACGTTGTCCCAAGGAATTGCGATACAGGTAACGGTATATGCAAGTCCCAAGAGGAGCAGCTGGAGGGCACTCATAGGCAAGAAGGGCAAAAAGAAGCTGGCCACCAAAACGGATAGCACGTTGCCAAAGTTGGAGCTTGCAGTTGCCTTGATGTATTTGATGGTGTTGCCGTAGGTTCTGCGACCTTCTTCAACGCCGTGCTCAAGTACCAGCAAATCTTTCTGCAACAAGATGATGTCTGCGGACTCTTTTGCCACGTCAACAGCGGTATCAACAGAGATTCCTACATCGGAGGAACGCATAGCGGCAGCATCGTTGATGCCATCGCCCATGAAGCCGACAACGTGGTTGTTTGACCTAAGCGCAGAGACAACGCGTGCCTTTTGCATGGGGGAAAGCTTTGCAAAGAGCTGGGTTTTCTCGACACGTTCTTTGAGCTGCTCATCAGTAAGATTCTCTACGTCACTACCAAGCAAAAGCTCGTCAACGTGGATGCCCACCTTTTTGCAGACGGCAGCAGCAACGCCCTCGTTATCGCCAGTGAGTACCTTGACCTGCACACCTCTCTGGTTGAGTTTGGCAATTGCCTCGCGCGCGCTCTCTTTTGGTGGGTCCAGGAAGGCCAGGTAGCCAATGAGCACCATGTCACGCTCATCGTCTACGCCAAACTCGCCAACACCACGGGGATCGCTCTTCTGAGCAACGCCAACCACGCGCATACCCTCCTGATTGAGCTGGTAAACGCGGTCCATAACGCTTTTACGCTGGGCGGGAGTAAGTGGTTTAATCTCTGAGTCTAGGTCAACAAAGGAGCATGCGTTGAGAACTTCCTCAACGGCGCCCTTAGTGATCATCTGCGTCTTGTCAGTTTTTGTGTTTCTTACCACAACACTCATGCGGCGACGCTCAAAGTCAAATGGAACCTCGTCGATTTTCTCGTACTCAATGCTCAGAAGGTTAGTGGGCAGTTCGTCGTTTGAAGTTTTGATGATTGCGTTGTCGATGAGGTTTCTGAGTCCCGTCTGGAAATAGCTGTTCAGGTACGCGTGACGGAGTACACGAGGATCCTCTTCGCCCAGAATGTTGAGGTGGCGCTCAAGTACAACCTCGTCTGCGGTGATGGTTCCGGTCTTGTCAGTACACAGGATGTCCATGGCGCCCAGGTTCTGGATTGCCGCCGGATTCTTAACAATAACGTCCTGCTTGGCCATCTGTGTTCCACCGCGAGAAAGGCACGTGGTTACAATAACAGGCAACATCTGAGGGGTAATGCCAACGGCAACGGAAACGCTGAAGAGCAGCGCGTCAAACCAGTCTCCCTTAAGGAAACCGTTTGCGAAGAACACAATAGGGCACATGATTAGCATGAACGAGACAAGCACTTTAGAGACGGATTTGAGACCCTCGTCAAAGCTGGTCTCGCCAGAAGGCTGCTGAAGCAGCTCGGACATAGTGCCTACGTAGGTTTTATTGCCTGTTGTAATTACCACTACCGTGGCACTTCCCGACTGAACGGTAGTACCGGCAAACAGCAGGTTTGTGCACTCAGAGAGCGAGAGGGGATAGCGTGTACCATCCGCGCGACGGCGAGCGTGCACTACACCAGCAGTTTTCTC
>CALBBS010000161.1 GCA_937926845.1 uncultured Atopobium sp.
GGCGCGCTTCTTCTGCCAGGGTAAGTGCTTCACGGACGCGCGTATCGTCTGGAGCAAGGCCCAAGATGCCTGCGATCAGAGCATAATCAGTGCCGTGACCAAGGTGGGTATGAGAGAAGGAGTTGTAGAGCCAAAACTCAACGCGCTCCAGCTGCTTTGGTGCAAGTGAGCGTGCAACCAGGGCAATGCGCAGGGCTCCTGCTGTGTGCGAGGAAGAAGGACCCACCATAATGGGGCCCAGGACCTCAAACGCAGACATAGAAATCATAACTACTCCAAAACTAAACAAACGGTAACGATAAAAGAGCTGCAAAACCATCTGTTTTACAGCTCTTGTGTGGTTTTACTTTTGATACCCACTTACGCTTGGAAGAATACGCGGCAGGCACGCATTCACGCGTTATTTGCAAAGCTCCAGAGCACGGTCAAGGCGAGCAAGGCAAACTTCACGACCAAGAAGCTCCATAGACTCTCCAAGAGGAGGGGAGACCATGTTGCCGCACTCAGCAACACGAATGGACTGGAAGACAATGCGTTTCTTAAGGTCAAGCTGCTCTGGAAGCACCTCAAGGGCAGCGTCAATTGCTGCAGCCTTCCACTCGTCCTCAGAAACGCCCTCAAGAGCAGTCTTTGCAGCCGCAAGGACGGTAGCACTCTGAGCAGCATCTTTGGTAAGACCCTTCTCAACGCTCTTCTGATCAAGGGTGACGTTTGCACCTTCATATAGGAAGCGTGACTTCTCAATGACGTCTGGGCTTACTGTGGTACGAGGACGAAGAATCTCGGAGAGCAGGTCATACCAGCCTGGACGAGTTGCGTAAATCTCATCTGCGTCAGTAGCACTACCTTGAACAGGTTCTAGACCTGCGCCTACAAGCTCTGGAATCAGGACAGTCTTTGCAAAGGTCTGGTTGTCCATATTGGCAAGGTAGGTTGCATTAATCCAGTTCAGACGCTCTGGATCGGACTTAGCAGGGTTCTTGGAAACGTGGTCCAGAGAGAACTGAGATGCCAAAACGTCACGAGGAACAATGGTTGTCTCGCCATCAAGTGACCAGCCGAGAAGAGCCAGGTAGTTGACAAAGGCATCTGCAAGATAGCCCTGGTCACGATACTCTTCAACAGAAGTTGCACCATGGCGCTTGGAGAGCTTCTTGCCGTCAGGACCCAAAATCATGGAGATGTGTGCGAAGGTTGGAACAGGTGCGCCCAGAGCCTCGTACACCATAATCTGGCGAGGGGTGTTTGACAGGTGGTCATCACCGCGAATGATGTGGGTAATGCCCATGCCAGCGTCATCAACAACGGTTGCAAAGTTGTAGGTTGGGGTGCCATCAGAGCGGAAGATGATAAAGTCATCAAGCTCGCGAGCGTTAAAGGTTACGTCACCGTGAACAGCGTCGTGAACAATAACGTCGCCGCGATCCAGTGGAACCTTGATGCGGATGGTATAAGGCTCACCAGCATCAATTCTGCGCTGCGCCTCTGCAGGATCAATGTTTCTGCAGGTACGCTGATAGCCCTGGAAGGGATCATGGCGCTCCTCGGCAGCCTTTTTGTCTTCAGCAAGCTTCTCTGGTGTGCAGAAGCATGGGTATGCCTTGCCCTCTGCCAGCAGTTTATTTGCTGCCTCACGATACAAATCAAGACGCTCAGTCTGGCTATAAGGACCGCAATCGCCTCCCTTGTCTGGACCCTCGTCCCAATCAAGGCCAAGCCACTTCATGGCGCGCAGAATAATCTGAGTGTTCTCTTCAGTTGAGCGCGTAGGATCTGTGTCATCAATACGAAGAATAAACTTGCCACCATTTGCGCGAGCAAAAGCCCAGTTATAGATAGCAGTACGCGCACCTCCGATGTGCAACTTACCTGTTGGGGATGGCGCAAAACGTACTCTTACCTGCTTCTCTGACAAAACTCCTCCTTGGCAGTTATTTTCTAGCGAGAAAATCTAGTTTATGCATTCTTTAGTATAACGCTTGAACACATATGACCAAAAACGTTGCCTAGTCTTCAAACATATTGTGGTCTGCAAACTCTGCTTGAACCGTACGAATCATAAGGTCTACGTCTTCAAGTCCCAAGTGACGTTCTTTCTCGTCTGCCGCAAGGGTATGCCTACGACGTGCCCAGTTCTCAAGTGCAGCAGGCGAAGACTCACGGGGAAGAGACCTAATTTCTGGATCCAAGCGGCGGCAGATGTCGCGAGAGTCAATAACAATAATCTTGCCCGCTTTTCTAGCCTCTGCGTAGCCATCAATATTGAACATGAACCAAGAATCCTCAAAGGCAGCGTTATGGGCCATAAAAGGAATCTTTTTCATAGTTACCAGCAGGGCCTCTTGGGCTTTCTTATCGTCTCTAAATGATTTCTTGCCTTCAACATCTTTCCAGGTAATCTGGTGAATATCGGCAAGAGGGACGCCTTTTTCTTTGTACATCTCTGGAATACCAAAGTAGGCGGTGTGAGGCTCTACGGGAACAGTATTACGACCAAGATTCCAGAACTCAAAGCCCACGTTAACAATGTAGCCCAGCTCAGGAAAACGCGAGGTAGTCTCAATATCAATGCCCAGTACCGTGCCAGAAACGCTCTTCTCGACATAGGCTATTTGCAAGTCATTAAGAAGGGGACCTGCCGTCTTATAGACAGCCTTAGGGCGACGACGCTGCATTTTTGCAACGGCTGCCGCAAGATCGTCGTTTGAAAGACCGCGAGAAAGGCCAACGCCTCGATGGTTTCTAAGCCTCTCCACGCCGTAGGTATCACAGAGTGAGCGCGTTCTATCCGCAAGCTGCTGAATGACAGAAAACTCTACAGGCTCTTGGCCTAAAGGAGCTTCCTTCCAGGCATCAAGCAGCGTTTTAATGGCATCACAGTTTTTGTTGACCTCGCCAATGATGGACTGATCATCAACAAGAAGGCCAGGTATGACAAATGCATTAGCGTGCTCAATTGCTTGATTGATATCCATACACTCTCGCTTTGGTGGGTGAGAATTAGTTCAACATATAAGTATCTACCCTGAAGCACGTATTCTTTGCGTCATTTTCTAGAAAGTGCGCGCCTCACCAAAAATGCGTGCTAGGCTGTTGAGTGCAACGCGATTCTATGAAAGGTTTTACGCATGTCTGATTTGAATGAGTCACTTGCTCTTTCTGAAGAGCTCCTTGCTTTTATTAAGCAGAGTCCTTCTATGTTTCATACCACACAAACCATCAAAGAGTACCTGGTAGAAAACGGTTTTACCTATCTTTCTGAGGGTTCTTCTTGGGATGTTCAGCCCGGCGGCTCTTACTTTACAACGCGCAATAATTCTTCAATTGTTGCCTGGAAGGTTGGCGAGAAGTACCGTGAGTCCCAAACCTCAAACGCCGCTGCTCCTTATCACTTCCAGCTTGCGGTTGCCCACGGCGATTCTCCAACCTATAAGGTAAAAGCTCAGCCAGAGCTTACTGGTGAGGGCAACTCGCTTCGTCTGAATACTGAGGCATACGGCGGCATGCTTGACCACACCTGGTTTGACCGTCCTTTGGGCATTGCTGGTCGCGTGCTGGTCAAGGTAGGAAACAAAGTAGAGTCCAGGCTGGTCAACATTGAAGATGACGTTGTCATGATTCCAAGCTTGGCTATTCACCTTGAGCACAAAAATGGTCTCTCGCCAGAGTTTAACCGCGCTAAAGATTTGATGCCACTCTTCAGTGCCGGTGAGCTTAATCCTGGTGCCTTTAACGCTCTGGTAGCTGACGCAGCAGGTGTGTCTCAAGAGGACATTCTTTCTCGCGATTTGTTCTTAGTTGATCACACGGGCGGCCGTATTTGGGGCGCTAAAAAGGAGTTTGTTTCTGCTGGTCACCTTGATGATCTTCAGTGTGCCTTTGTAGCGCTTAAGGCCTTCCTTGCTTCCTCAAATGAGAAGGACATCTCTGTGTATACCTGCTTTGATAATGAAGAAGTTGGTTCAAACACCAAGCAGGGCGCTAAGTCTACGTTCCTTAAAGATACGCTGCAGCGCATTAACGCTACGCTTGGCTTTACGCAAGAAGATTATTACCGTGCGCTCTCGGCATCTTTGCTGGTAAGCTGCGACAATGCGCATGCGGTGCACCCAAATTATCCCGAGAAGCACGATGCGGCCAACAAGCCGTATCTCAATGGCGGCATGGTTATCAAGGAAGCAGCACGTCAGTCGTACTGCACCGATGCGTTTAGTCGCGCCATTGTCGAGGCAATTTGGAAGCAGCAAAACGTTCCTTACCAGGTCTTTGCTAACAGAAGCGATATGCCAGGCGGATCTACTCTGGGCAACCTCTCCAACATTCAGGCCAGCATGCATGCCGTTGATGTGGGTCTGCCACAGCTTGCTATGCACTCCGTCTACGAGACCGCCGGTACCAAAGACACACTTTTGGGATACCAGGCGCTTAAGGCGTTCTATGACACCTGCGTCTGCATCACCGATGCCGATTCGTTTGAGTTGAGGTAACGTGATCTTAGGGATTGGCATAGACTCAGTTGACATTACTGAGATGCAAAGACTATGTGCAGATACGCAAGACGCATTTGTGAGAAAAACATTTTCTGCTTCTGAACAAATAGAAGCAGAAAGTCGTCCAGATAGAGCACAGGTTTTTGCAGGTAAATTTGCTGTCAAAGAAGCCGTCTTTAAAGCGTTAGGTCATCTAACTTCAGAAGGTGGTTTTAACTTCAGGATTATTGAGACCCTTGAAGATGCTCACGGCTATCCATCAGTGACTATGACTGATGAGGTAAAAGAATTGCTGCATCAAGCCGGGGCTAAAGAAATTTTAGTTTCAATTACTAACGAGAATAACGTGGCAACTGCAATAGCTTTGGTGCAATAAACTGTATTGTAGAGCGATGCTACAACGGAAGGAGTAGGCATGAGTTTTAAAGATAAGCGACAAGATGTTATAGATAGAATTGAAGATGCTGTCTTTGAACTCATGCGTACCACCGATATTCCTGAGATTAAAATACATGATGTAGCTCGTCTTGCACAAACTTCTCGCTCTACGTTTTATCGTTATTTTGATAGCGTTGATGCTGTTGTTAAGTCATTTGAAACTAACTTATTAGAAAACATGCGAGGGATTAATGATCTTGCATTAAAAGTGCGGTTAAGTAAGTCAGAGCTTGCACCTTCTCACTCTATGATTGCTCGAATGGAACTTTTGCAAGCAAATAGACAAAAGGTTGTGGCTCTTAACGGTCCGCATGGAGACCCCGCCTTTGTACATAAAGCTACTGTTTTTATGCACAATTATTTTAGAGACCGCGTAAAAGATGTAGAAGGCGATGAACTATCTCTAGATCTCTATCTTTCATTTGTCATCGCAGGTCATCATAATCTCATTCAGTATTGGCTTGAAGAGCATCCAGAGATTGAACCAGAAACTATTGCCGCTGCGTTAAACCGCCTCTATTACGCGCCGCTCTTCTTTAACGCAGACAACTCTGGTGATAAGCCTTCTTTTATGTCGGGTAAACGGTCTTAAACAACCGGCAAACGGTTTCAAGACTTATAAACTACGTATTAAAATTGTCTTAGCTAACGCAATTAGCTGCTTAATGAGACATATGATGATTATTTGTCTCATTTAGTAAAACACTTGGACTACAACTGTTCTAGTCTCATTTTTTGTTCTTTTTTACCATCAGGTATATCCAAATAGGAGATGAAGGAGTACTTGATGGTTACCTTAAAAAAGCAATCAAGAAGTGTTTCTATTGTAGGTGTTGGCTGTACGCCCTTTAAAGATTTTGAAAGCCATCCAGAAACACAAGGTATTGGTGAGGGTGAAGCATTTGGCTATGCGGCTCTTGAAGCAATTGCAGACGCTGGGCTTGAGCCACGAGACATTGAATACTTCTTCCATGGCTCTGCTAATCCTTATTTAATTAATGATTGCATTACTCCAAATATGCAGGTTGCCGATTGGTTCGGAGTCAGATCTATTGGTTCTGTCCATCACTCGGAGGCATGTTGTACTGGCTATGTTGCGCTTGAACAAGCGGTAATGGCAGTTGCAAGTGGAACCTATGACATTGTTCTAACAGGAGCGGTGGATTTAGCATCAACACTTCCTGTTGAACATCAGCCTTCTCACAAGCGTCAAGATTTTCCACTTTCAGTAATGATTCCATCTCTAGATAAGATCTATGACAGGGCATACGGTCGTCCATTTGACGGCGCATTTGGCGTCTCATTTGATAACTGGATCAATGAGTATGCTATGTGCTACGACGTATCTGCAGAGCAAATTGATGATGCTCTTAATGGACTCACTAAGTCACTTCGTCGAGGCGCAGCT
>CALBBS010000162.1 GCA_937926845.1 uncultured Atopobium sp.
ATAGCAGGCAGCTAGGCGGTCGCACTACCTGATATGCATCTCTATGCATAAACTTAACCTAATATGCTAGAAAATGAATAGCGTCATATAAAAGATTTAACTATCGGTAAATTCCGCTTCTAAGGAACACACCTATGACAGATATTCTGCTTAATTGCGGGCATTTTACACACCTAATAAAGATAATCTGCATGTTTGAGGTATTTTCAGCGTAATGTATACGTCTTTTTGACAGATTATCTGACTTAGGTGTGTTTTGAACTAAAGATTGAATGCTACGTTTCAACCGACGCGTTATTTGCTCTTGATGGGAAGTCGGACAGTAAAAGTAACCTTCCCTTCTGAACAGCTTGCACCAATAGTTCCGCCGTGCTTCTGAACCACAGCTTGTGCAATTGAGAGTCCCAGTCCGTAGTGATTATCCTCGCTGTTTCGCACGTCATCAACGCGATAAAAACGATCAAACAGATGCTTAAGCTTCTCTTGAGGAATCTCTTCTCCCTCATTACTAACGCTCAGAATAGCACTGTGACCTTGCTTTTTGAGGTTCAGCTCAATCTGAGTGCCTGTTGTATGCCGCAGAGCGTTATCAAGTAGCACAGAAATAACCTGCGTAAGCTGATTCTGATTGCCAGTAAGAACAATCCCCTCTTCAATGTTGCTTTGAAGTATCTTGCCATTCTCGAACGCAAACGTCTCAAAGACCAGCGATTCTCCAGTAACCACATGAGAGAAGTCCATCTCTTCCATAGGCACTTCCCTACTCTCCGCACTGGAAAGATCTAGTAGTTGTTTTACCAGCTCACCCATACGATTGCTCTCATATTGGATGTTGGAGAGCCATTCATTATGACCAAGCTCCCTAGATAGAATCTCTGCGTTAGCATCTATGACCGCAATAGGAGTCTTAAGCTCGTGACTTGCGTCAGAGATAAACTGTTTCTGCTGCTTATCACTCTCTTCAAGAGGACGAATGATACGCCTTGCTAGAAACACCGCAATAAAGAACATGACAACCAGTGACGCGAATCCTACAAGCAGAGCATTTCGCATCATGGTTTGAAGGCCGGCCTCAGAGACGGTGTTATCCAAAAACGCCACAAGTGTATAGCCGTCTTTTTTTGCAACAACGTAAGAAAGGTTGCCCGTTCTACCAGTAGAGGTTCCCTCGCTCAAAATCTGACGAGCAAGCTCTGTAAGGTTATCATCGGAGCTCACGGTTTTCTCGCCATCAAAGATTGAAAGCACGGAGCCATCTGAAGAAAATGCCACCGAGTAGAACGTAGAGAGCTCGTAATCGGATCTCTGACCTGGCGGTTGATTGTCGGGCTTGTCTGATGGCTGTACGTCAGGCTTTGCTGGTGGCTGCTGCGAACCCTGTCCGTTGGATTGTCCGTTGGAGTTAGTCTGTTCCCCAGAGCTGCTTGTTGTTTGCTCAAGAGAATACTGTTCGGCATAACGATTAAGAATGTCCATATTCTTCTGTCTGATTTCCTGAGTACTGACAAACAGAATGACTGACAGCGTCACCGAGAGCAGCAAGACAAGCGACACCATAATGGAGAGAATAATTTTTCTTCTGGATTGCCTAAACAGTTTGGTCCCTCAATTCATATCCCAAGCCGCGAACCGCTTTAATCTCTACCGTAGAGCCAACAAACGCCAGCTTTTTGCGGGTAAACGACATGTACACCTCAACGTTATTGTACTCGGCGTCGCTCTCAAATCCCCAGATCTTAATAGCAAGCTGGTCACGCGTCATAATGCGACCGTGATTGCTCATCATATACTCAAGAATGCGCAGCTCTTTCTCACTTAGGCGTACGCTCTGGCCAGAAGTCTCGCAGGTCAGCGTTGCGGTTGTAGTATCAAGCGAGAGGTCACCAAAGCGTAAAATACTCTCCTGGAAGCTGGAGCTCCTTCTTCCTAGCGCACGCAAACGAGCCAAGAGTTCTGCCGTCTGGAAAGGCTTGGTTAGATAGTCGTCGGCGCCGTTATCCAGACCCTCAACCTTATCATCTAGCTGGCTTTTTGCCGTCAGCATTAAAATGGGAATGGTAATCCCCTTGCTGCGTGCCCTTCGAGAAACCTCAAAACCGCTCATTTTAGGCATCATGACATCAAGGATTGCAATGTCGTACATGTTGCTTTCTAGGGCGAGAAGGGCGGACGCGCCGTCAGTTATATGATCAACGTCGTATTTTTCTTGCTTTAAGAGAGCCACAATAGCTGCGGCCATTCTCTTCTCGTCTTCAGCTAGAAGTACTCGCATTGTTTAGCCCTATCGATTCAAGCCATTTTTGCACTTCACTAAAAGTATACGTGCCTTTTACCGCCAACCCAGGCATCATGCGAGGAGTACCACATTCTCTCTGGTACTCCTCAATCATGTTTCCAAATCCTCCACCGCCATGCGTGCAAAACGGAATGACTGTCTTACCGCTCAAATCCGTTGCTCTTAAGAACGAAAGCACCGGAGGAGCAAATGTTTTAAGCCAGTTAGGCGATCCTATAAAAACAGTATCAAAGTCACCAACGTTTACATCACTTGGCATAAGTGCAGGACAAATGCCCTTTTCTATTTGAGCCCTAACCTCTTTTACCGCCGTGTTATACGAGAAAGAATAGGGTTCTTGAGGCTTAAGCTCCAGCAACTCACCATCGGTAATCAGCGCAATATCCTCTGCAAGCCTTCTTGTGATGCCGGAATATGAATAGTACACAATCAAAGACTTCATGTAAGAATCTCCACTACCAGTCGAGAAGAACGTGCTGTTGCAGCATTACGTCGAATTATTTGCCACAAGTATAGTTGATGGGATTGCGCAGCCGACCGGTTTCTCACAGCAAACATATGCTACAGTGAAACACAAGCGCCCCCGCTATCCCCGCTTGTGGGATTGCCGAGGTGCTTTTTGCTGGCGTGAGAGTAAATCAAATCCATGCTAAACAGAAAGCCGCTCAAAGGCGGCTAATAACAACGGCCAGGAATTGCACCTGAGTCATCTCCAACAAGGGCACTGCTTACTATGCTACGCGTTGTTAAAGTAATTCTACATTCCTGCAATAAAATGTCAATAAAATAGCTTATGAACAGCGCTTTCCGTTTAGATCTAAATGAGATAGCCAATCTTTATCGAACATCACCAATCAAAGTGTCACTACGCTAAAACCTAAAGATACCCACGCAAATCCACATCAAGTAGAATCGGGTGGGTATCTTTATTAACTATTATGCCTAATTTTGCCAGAATGCCACTGCGCCAACATATAATTTTCTCTTAACAGCTCTCAATATTAAGAATTTCGATTTTCATGTTTTATTAAACCTGTTAAGCATCACTTTCATTAAGATGTTCTTTTAGTTTCAGTTTCAAATCTTTTGAAACTGGATATTCTTCTATTTTTATAAGAATTGAATCCTTAGTTTCACCTCTTACTTTGAGCTCATTAACAACAGCAGTAAAAATTGCTTGAAGACCATATTGAGAGATACCCTTAGTTATAAGACCAATTACTCCAAGAATTGCTATGCCACCAATCATTCCGCCAGGGCCAAGACTTGCTAAAGCGGCTGTTAGTGCTGCGGCTCCTGCATATCCTGTGGCTCCCATGGCAACTACAAGAATAAGACCAGGAACTCCAAGCGCTGCGATAGAAGAGGCAATCTTATCTAATGGAATTTTTGATTTAACCCCATTTACCTCATGGAATTGATTAATGGAATTGCGCCAGTTTTTTCTCATAGTGAAGTCCTCTTTTATTTAAAGGCTTAAGAACAGAAAGCATTTTCTCCAGATTAATTCGAAGTTCAGTAGCTTTAATAATTCTATTTGTTATTAGTTGAAGTAGATAGTTTATTTTCAATTTAATTGTAAACAACCTTCTTCAGTATCAATACGAGATTATTATGGTTACCCTTGATAATTATGTGATTGAACAATGATTTCATAACTCTAACAAAAAACGAGACCGTTTCCAGACAAGCAACTGCCTGGGCGTATCTCGTTTTAGTCAGTCTATGTAATCGTTAGT
>CALBBS010000163.1 GCA_937926845.1 uncultured Atopobium sp.
TGACTGCACCACCGTCAATCGCATTTCCGATGGTCATCCAAATGTTGTTGACCTGATGCGCGATAAGACCGTCAGCTTCATTATCAACACTCCTCATGGTCACGAGGCCCACAGTGATGGTACTAAGATGCGCGCAGAGGCTGTCAGCCAGGGCATTACCTGTGTAACTGCAATGTCAGCAGCAACCGCTCTTATCCAGGCGCTTTCTGCAGCAAGAAAGAGCGAACCTGAGACTTTTGCGCTGCAAGATCTCTAAAACGTGCTTGGAGTGTGAGCTTTTTACTTGAACAAGACCGGTCTTGAAAAAGGCCGGTCTTTTTTCGTGAGGGAAGTGTTTAGAATGCGAAGTTCTCCTAGTGAAGAGCGTAAAAGTTTGTTATTATTGCAAGGCTGCATAAATATGCGGGCGTGGCGGAACTGGCAGACGCGCTAGATTTAGGTTCTAGTGGACTAAGTCCGTGGGGGTTCGATTCCCTCCGCCCGCACCATGCAGAAATTTGGTTAAGAGCTGGTACACCAGCATTTGTTACGAGACACTGGAGGAACGTTGAACATCACCGTTACCGCAGATAAGCCAGTTGACGAGAAACTCACCGTCAAGGTTACAGTTCCTGCTGCAGAGGTAGACGCTGCCATTAAGCAGGCTTACAAGGACATTGCAAACAAGTATTCCTTCCAGGGTTTCCGCAAGGGCCGTGCACCTCGTCCTGTCATTGACGGCATTGTTGGCCGCGAGGCAGTCCTTGCTCAGGCAACCAATGATCTTCTCGGCGCAGCAGAGCCACAGCTTCTTGAGGAGCTTGACCTTGTTCCTGTTGGCCGTGGTGATTACAACCAGGATGCAGACCTTCCTGTTGAGGGCCAGGATTACTCTTACGAGGTAGTCTTCAACGTTCGTCCTGAGGCTAAACTTGACTCTTACGACGCTCCTGCAATTAACATGCCTCCAAATGAGGCAACTGAGGCTGAGGTTGATCACCAGATTAAGCAGCTTCTGTCTTACCAGGCTAAGTTTGAGAACACCAAGGAGAAGCGCGCTGTCAAAGAGGGCGACACTATTGGTGTAGACATCAAGAACATTGAAGGCGCTGCTCACATGGAGGGCGAGGACCGCGTTCTTACCCTTAATGGTACCCAGGCTCCAAAGGAGCTTGAGGAGGCACTCATCGGCATGAAGCCAGGTGAGGAGAAAGAGGTCAAGTGGACTCACAGCCACACTCACGGCGATGAGGTTCACTCCCACGATTACGATATCAACGTCAAGGTTGTTGCTCACAAGAAGTCCGTCACTCCAGAGCTGACTGACGAGCTTGCAAAGAACACCTTTGGTTATGATACGGTCGAGAAACTCCGTGAGGCTGTTAAGTCTGAGATTGAGTCTGACAAGAAGAATTCTCTTCCAACTCTTAAAGAGGACCGCGTTGTTGAGGCTGTAGGCAAGCGTCTTCAGCTTGAGGAGGTCCCAGAGGAGTACAAGAACGAGGTCTTCAACGAGATTGCTCAGGAGTTCCTGAATGGTCTTCAGCAGCAGGGCATGAGCCTTGATATGTTCCTGGCTGCACGCGGCATTAAGACCGATGACTTCATCTCTGATCTTCGCGTTCAGGCTGAGGAGCGCGCACGTCAGTCCCTAGCTCTTGACGCAGTAGCTGCAGA
>CALBBS010000164.1 GCA_937926845.1 uncultured Atopobium sp.
CATGGGCCTAAAGGCATCCGCAGGCTCGCTCTTTACAAAGTCCGACGTAGATGACACGTCTAGAAACGTTCTTCTCGACAAATTGTCTGCCGAGAAACTCTTTGGTAGTGCAGATGCATCCATTGGACAGGTTGTACGTATCAATAACGATAGTTACACCATTGTTGGTGTGGTAGATAGTGGCGCAAACGCGGGCGGGCAAGGCGAAACACTGCTGGCCTATATTCCGTACTCCACGTATTCTGCGCGACTCACAGGCACCAAAACTATCAGTCAGGTCTTTGGCTACGCTCGCGAAAACGTTGATATGAAGGCGCTTGCAGATGAGACAAAGTCCTGGTTGCTTGATTGGTTTAACATTCCTTCCGCACAGGCAGAAGATCGCGTGACAGTCATGACGCTCTCGTCCATCATTGAACAGATGAATGCTACGCTGATGTCATTCCAGGTTCTGGTTACCGCAACGGCAAGTATCTCGCTTCTGGTTGGCGGTATTGGCATCATGAACATGATGCTCACTAACGTGACGGAGCGCATTAGGGAGATTGGTCTGCGTAAAGCTCTGGGAGCTCGCGCGTCCGACATCACCAAGCAGTTCTTGTGCGAGTCCATTTTGATTTGCATTATGGGCGGCGTGATTGGCATTGCCTTGGGTTACGCCGGAGCGTGGGGACTGGCCGGCTCGTTTGGCAGCATGATACAGCTTGAAACTGGTATCACGCCTATCATCACTCCAAACATTGTGATGATTACCTCGGGAATCTGCATTGGCATCGGACTCATCTTTGGCTACTGGCCTGCTCGTCGAGCCTCAAAGCTCAATCCTGTGGAATCGCTCCGCTATCAGTAAGTGGGTGCGTTCAGAGACCGCTTGCTGAAAGTAAATGACGTGCTGCTCGTAGACCGTTTGCTGTTGGTAAATGACGTGCTAGCAGTAGGGTTTCTCGCCAGGCGAGAAACCCTTTGGAGTGCAATGGATTGTGCAGGCTACAGCAGATCATCTGGTGGTAGGAGCTCGATGTCCCATGAAGTTTCTACGTAGCAATAGATGTCTATGTCTGACGGATCAAATGCAGGAACTTGGTTTTCAAAATCAGAATCATAAAAAACACTATGATTACGGGCTTTATACATTAGTTCTCTTCTGTCGAAATCGTAGTCTGCATGTTTAAGTCCAACCACTTTTGCTCCAGCAGCCTTAGCAAGAAGATTTGCTTTTTGATGACAGGCAACAATAGCATCTACAGATAGGTTGTCTTTAATGGTGTCGTTATGTTCTATTGAGAATTCAACTGAAAAGGTCACTTCGTCACCACATGAACTGAGTGCTTTCCAGATTTTCTCGACAAGATCTTCTTCAAGGTGCTGTTTGATGGATAGTTGAGCGCGGAAATCATATCCCAGAAGTTTTTTCTCGGCGACATAATAGTCACTCTCACTATCTTTTTTGTATCGGTTTACCTCGTGACCAGAAACTGAATAGTTGTTGTTATTTAGAATTGAAGCAGACAATCCGTTTTTCTCAAGCGAATCTTTAATTGTTTGAAGTAGCATATTATATTTGGCGGTGCAGCCCTCACGGATTTTGGAAGTTCCTCTAATAGTGATATCGACGTTAATAGTGTCAGGTGCAACTTGCGTGCTCAGGTTTGTAGATACGTCAATTGTTCGTTTCATAGTGCGTTCCTTTCGGCGATTCTTATAGAAAAGCTTGTTTTCCAGGTAATTTATTGCTTTAGGTTAGATAATCATAGGTTCAGTAAAGTATCTGAGTGTCCAGTACAGTGGACACTTGGACAAGTGCTTTTCAATCGAGATAAATCGCATTAAATAGTTAATTTTCATAGTATGTGTAACTAACATTGATCGACTTCACTGCTTTATAAAGAATATTTTTCACGTAAGAGGCGTTTGTAATAAAAGTATTCAGAAATAATTTCTGAAAGACTAATTGACAAACAAATGATTTTGTATAAAATATCTGACAAAATAAGAACATTAGTAAGGAGTAAGTAAATGAATACGGCAGACGAGGAGTTGATTAAACGCCTACAAGCACATTTGTCCACTATTCGTAAGTCAGCAGGTTGGAGCGGAGAGTGGCTAGCTAATGAGCTTGGAGTCACAAAACAAACTATTAGTAGTTTGGAAACAGGAAAAACTCAAATGACAAAGATGCACTATCTTGCAATTAGAGCAGTTTTCAACAATGAAATTGTGGTTAATAGAAATGAGGACCTAGCAAAAATAATTCAGTTATTCGTTGATCAACCGGTTATAGCAGAACTTGAAAAGTCTCAAATTACAACTGGTGGTGAAGACGGTGAATTGAAGACGGATTCGAAAGAAACTTTTAAACAAAGTGCAGTTTTGGGAGCCACTTTAATAACTGCTTCTATTGCTCCTGCAGCAACGGTTTTAGTTCCAGTTTTAGGCAATTTAGTTAAATTAATGAAGCAAGCTATGAAGTAGAGAGAAGAAAATAATGAACAATAATCTTGGCGATTATAAATGGATAGTGATTGAAGCAAAAAAAGTAGGAGGACCAAAGGTTTTATGTGCACAGTTGAGAGCCCAAGGCAGAGTTGAAGGCTTAGTCTTAGGCTTAGGTATAGCCGCAATTATTGGTGTTTTACTGTACAAAAACTATTATAAAAAACCAGAAAAATACGACCGTGAATTGAACCAGAATATTCTTGCAAATGCGCCAGAATATCAAGTAGTTTGCAATGCTGAAGATGAAAGTGGAACAGTGTTTCATAGAGGAGAGCAAATAAAAGTAATTTATAAAGAAAAAAATATGGCTCTTATTTACAGAATGAATGACAAGGACTCACCATATCTTGTTTCTACTAACTTTTTAACTTCGATTACCAATCTTTCATCTGACAACTAATAGAGAAGTAAAATAGAAGAGAGCCGGAAGTACAAGTTTAGTGACTTGTACTTCCTGTTTTGTTTTTGTAAAAGATATTAGTTTCTTTAAATGATGTTGAATTAAACTATGTATAGCAAAGAAATGTCTTTAGCTTCTTAAGTTAGCATAGACCTATCGAGGTAGTTATAAAGCTAGTAAAACGATAAAAGATAATCTCTTATAGGAGAGAATCGTATTAGTGTGTCTTATGTTTTCGGTGTTTATGTCACTATTCTATATCTATCATTAAGTATAGAGGTAGAACGATGCATTCGCATCAAAAAATCACGTCAAGGTGTAAATCTAGGTGTAAACTTTATATCGCAGTTAGTTAAAGCTAACAAATTTCCAATCGAACGGAGTTTATCGAATGTCTGCTCAGAACGAGAAGAAGGATCATCTTCCGGTACTTGGCGTCGGCCCCGCTTACGTGATTACCATCACGGCGCTGACGGTTGCGTGTATCACCCTGTCTAGACTGGGAATTCTTCCGTATCTTCGTATCCGAGCAGCGGTTGGCGTAATGCATACTGTGGGTACGGCTTTTTTGATCGTGGGCATTTGGCTTTGGGTTTCCGCTGCCATCAAAGAAAAACTTCGCGAGAAAATCATCGCAAATCAACTGGTAACCACTGGTGTTTATGCGCTGGTCAGAAACCCTATCTACTCCGCATTTGCGTTTGTTATGTCGGGCGCAGTATTGCTCTCCAGTAACCTTTATCTACTGCCTTTACCTCTTGTGTTCTGGGTACTTTTAACTGTGATGATGCAGGTCACGGAGGAGAAGTGGCTTCTCGAGCAGTTTGGCGATGAGTACAAAGAGTACTGCAAACGAGTTGATCGCTGTATTCCGTGGTTTCCCAGATACTAGCCCTTACGTAGGTTTTGAGTAGTGCTGAGCTCAGTCCTATTTGAGCTCCAGTCCTATTTGAGCTT
>CALBBS010000165.1 GCA_937926845.1 uncultured Atopobium sp.
GCGGGTCATTTCTGTGAGTACAGTATTTCTCCTGAAAGACGGACAGGATTCGCGGTGATACTTTTTTCCTGTACGCGTCACATAAACTGTATCTTGAGATCTATCGTGGGTTTGTGTTGTTTCTGAAGGTGTGGTTTGTGTAGAGGTTGTCGATTCTTCAGAAGTTGTCGTTTCCTTTGGTTTTTCTTCTTCTTTAGGAGCTGGCGCGACAACTGAATCGTTTTTCTCGCCAGATACTTTAATTGTTTTACCATCACACGTAATAGTAATGGTACCATCTGCACCAGTACCCCATACTTCGACAGAATGTTGATGAAGAGCATCAAGTACTGACTGCATTGGGTGCCCATATGAATTATCAACAGCATATGAAATTACAGCATATGTTGGAGATAACTTATGGATAAGTTCCTCGTTCGTTCCTGTGTCTGAGCCATGATGGGAGACTTTTAATACATCAATATGACCTGGATTACTGCTTGCAATAGCCTTAATTGGTGCATCACCGGTGAATAAAAACGTTTTATCACCAAAGGTCAGTTTGATAATTACTGAGTAATCATTTGTGTCAGAGAAATTTGCATCTTTAGAGGGCCAAAGAATTTCCACCTTATAGTCTTTGGTTTGGTCGATTACTGTACCGGCTACAGCAGGAGTAATCTTTAAATTTTTCTTTTGGATAGTCTCGAGTAAATTCTTATACGTTTCAGTATTGTTTGTTTTATTCGGAGCATAAATTACCCCAATATCATTATTTGAAATGATATCAGCCATTCCACCAATATGATCTTCATCTGGATGGGTTGCTATGAGGTAATCAATCTTCTTCCGTCCGAGCTCCTTGAGTTCTTTTTCAACTTGAGAACTAGACTCAGTTGGTCCAGCATCTATGAGAATTGTTTTTTCAGGTAAAGCTATAAGAATAGCGTCTCCTTGTCCAACATTAATATATTTAATGGTTACCTCAGCAGGTTTCTTCTCTTCTTTTGGAACAGAAGGGACTACAGGCGCAGGTGTGGGTGTTGTTACCTCGTGTTTTGTAGGCTCTGGAGAAGGATTATGTATGGGAGCGGGCTGCGCGAATGCCGCACTAAGATAAAACACTGTACTAAGAGCGACTAAGGCCATACCTATTTTTTCTTTGCTGGTATATCTTTTATGAGGTTTGATTTCTCCGCGTAAAAGTCTTTTTGGCGCATTTATATCGTTAAAAATGAAGTACATATAGCACTCAAGAATAGGATATACAAAGACCAACGTCACAAGCCATCTTTGGCCGAAGTTTGCCGTAAAAATGAGTAATGTAAAGTTGATAATCAGTCTAAGTAAGCCTGATTTCCAACCCTTTAAATATAATTGGGGTATACCAAAAATGCCAAAAAACATAGAGAGTATTAAGGCAAAAAAGTAATTCTTTTGATGATCTTGCGTAGGTTGTCCTTGGATGGTTTTATGGCTGTTTGAAACGTTGCTAGCGAGAGTTTTATCTGATTCTGGTTCTTCTTGTTTTGCGTAGCTGCTGTCAGGAGGTTCTGGCGTAGCAGAATGCTTGGATGAATCTTCCATTAACTCTGTACTGCTGGCGTCAGGAGGCTCTGGTGACCCAGATTGCTTAGGTGATTTTCTTAATTGTTCTGCATTATTAACATCAGGAGGCTCTGGTGATTCAGGTCTTTTTGGTGAGTCTATTTCCTGCTGCGTGTTATTACTAATCTCCTCGTCATAACCCTCTTTTACTTGCGATGCTAGGTCACCAGCTTTTTTAGGCAGAGATTCTGCAGCATTTTTAATTTTTGCAATTTGCTTGCCAATTTCTTTTGGATCAAACATAAAGCCTCATTAGAACATGTATTACTGAATCGTCCAAGACTAGAATTTAACACTATTCAAAAACGTGAAAGATAAAATAACGGTGAATGGTAAATTTAGCTTGTCAAGCGTTATGGGACATAAGTCGATAATCAATTTACGTTAAAAAAGAAATTATTTGACCAGCCAGTCCAGAGCTTTCTGCAGTCTTCCCTCAACGTTTTGGAAGTGATTTCCACGGTTCAGCTCAAATGTCGAGGTTATTCCTGCGTTCTTAAACCTGCTGGCGAGAAGTTCTGCGTTTTCTCGCACGTGCATTATTTGCGGGTTGGGAGTTCGTGTTTCTCGGTCACCCAGTGAAAGATAGGCGTGTGTGAAGCCGACGGC
>CALBBS010000166.1 GCA_937926845.1 uncultured Atopobium sp.
AGCCGCTGTCGCTGAAGACGCTCAGCTTGTTGCAGATCAGCAGCGTGCCGCACGTCAAGCGGCTCAGCAGGAAGCCGAGCAGATACGCCGCATTCAAGAGCAGCGCGCAAAAGGCCGCGCCCTTATGGAACCAGATGCAGACGACGAAGACATCAAAATGCCTCTGGGGCAAAAAATCGTTATTGGAACTGTGGTAATTCTCGCAGTTGTCTTTGTTGTAAGCCAATTTATTTTGTAGGACTGCTACTCTAGATATATCGTCTCACCGTCAGTTTTTGACCAATCGAAAAGAGCAACTATGTCACTCACTGATCGTACCAAACCCTCAGACGTTAGCCTTAATACAGACTTGTATGAGCTCACGATGGCTCAAGGTTATTGGGAAGCCGGTCTTGTTAATGCAGAGGCATGCTTTACCGCATTCTTCCGCGAGAATCCCTTTAATGGTGGATTTGCAATTTCTTGTGGTACTGGTCAAATTGCTGACTTAGTTGAGAACTTTATCTTTGAAGACGACGATATTGACTACCTGGCAAGCATTAACTCTCCTGGTGGCGGTCGTCTCTTTAAGCCAGCGTTCCTTGAGTTTTTGCGCAACCACAAGCTCAATGTAACCATTGATGCAATCCCCGAGGGAGATCTTGTTTTCCCACGTGAGCCTATGGTCCGCGTAGAGGGCTCCATTGTTGACTGTCAGCTCATTGAGACCGCCCTGCTTAATCTGGTCAACTTCCAGACTTTGGCAGCAACTAAGTGCGCTCGCGTTATCAAGGCTGCTCAGGGTAATCCCGTCTCTGACTTTGGCCTGCGTCGTGCGCAAGGTCCAGATGGTGGCTTGGCAGTTGCTCGTGCTTCCTATATTGCGGGTGCTTCAAGCACTTCAAATGTCCTTGCTGGCAAAATTTACGGCATTCCTGTTTTTGGTACCCACGCACACTCTTGGGTAATGTCGTTTGATACTGAGCTTGATGCCTTTAGGGCGTTTGCAAAATCTAGCCCAACTAACTGCTCACTTCTGCTTGATACCTATGATGTTCACGAAGGCATCAAGAACGCCATTATTGTGGCAAAAGAGATGGAGGAGCGTGGACAGCGCTTAAGCGCCGTTCGTATTGACTCCGGAGACCTTGCACGTCTTTCTAAGGAAGCTCGTAAGGCTTTTGACGAGGCTGGCCTTCCTTACATCAAGATTTCCGTTTCAAATGATCTTGACGAGTACACTATCCAGTCGCTTTTTGCTCAGGGCGCACCTATTGACGCCTTTGGTGTTGGCACCAAACTTGCTACCTGCGATCCTCAGCCTTCGCTTGGAGGCGTCTACAAGCTAACCGCTCGTCGTCAGTCTTCCACTGAGCCTTGGACTCCTGTTATCAAGCTGTCCGAGATGGCTTACAAGCGTACCGTTCCAGGCATTCAGCACATTCGCCGCTTCTACGATGCAAACGGCTGCCCTGCAGGCGACATGATTTTTGATCCAGATTATCTGGTAACCAAGAGTCCAGAGTCTAAGGCAACCGTTGTCGACATCATTGACCCGTATTCAACTCACAAGCTTGAAGGAACTTCTCGCGAACTGATGGTAAGGCTGGTAGAAGGCGGCAAGCGTGTAGGGGAGAGCGAGTCTATTGAGGTTGCTCGCGACCGTTGTCACGCGGCACTTATGCGCCTGGACGCAGCGTATACGCGTTTCTTGAATCCTCAGATTTATCCTGTGGGTCTTGAGCGCGGTCTGGCCAATTTGCGTCACGAACTTGCTGCTCAACATCAGGTAAAATCTTCCGAGGAAACCGAGTAGTCTTTTAGGAACTACGCAATTAATTACGTAATTACGCTGCACACGTGCGCTGAATTTAAAGGAGAACCATGCGCGAGAAGATCGAGGAACTTGTACGTCAAGCCTTGGCAGATGCCCAGGCTGCGGGTGAGTTGCCTGAATTCCAGATTGATGATGTGGGACTTGAGCGCCCACAGGATTCATCAAATGGTGACTGGTCTTCTACGGTTGCAATGCGTTCTGCAAAGCTGGCACACAAAGCACCGCGCGATATTGCAGCAGCTCTTGTGGCACATATTGCCAAAGATGCTCAGATTGAGCGCGTTGAGGTTGCTGGTCCTGGCTTTGTAAACTTCTATCTGTCAACTGCTGCGGGCAATGAGATTTTTAATACTGTTCGCGAACAGGGCGCAGATTTTGGCCGTTCTTCTTTTGGCGCCGGTCAAAAGGTCCAGGTAGAGTACGTTTCTGCAAACCCTGTTGGTCCTCTGCATATTGGTCATGGCCGCTGGGCTGCTCTTGGAGATTCTCTAAGCCGCATTCTTGCCTTCGCAGGCTATGATGTTGAGCGCGAGTACTACGTCAACGATCATGGCTCTCAGATGGACGTCTTTGGTCACTCTATTTCCAAGCGTTACCTGCAGCTGATTGATATTATTCAGGAGCGTGGTATTGACGCTGACGCAGCTGCTCAGGTGCTTGCAGAAGACCGCAATGCCTACGTTGCAGATGAAGATGATGCTCATTCAGAGCAACATCCGTTTACCGACGAGTTTATTAACTCTCTTGGCGGTAATGCATACGCTGGAGACTATATTGTTGACCTGGGACTTTTCTTCCTTAAAAATGACGGAGAGGTCTGGACAGACAAATCTGAAGATGAGCGTATGGCAGAGTTCCGCGAGCGCGGCTACAAGATGATGCTTGAGTCCATCAAAAACACCTGCCACAATGCTCGTGCTGACTTTGACGTTTGGTTCTCTGAGCGCTCTCTATACGTTAAGGACGACCAGGGTAAAGATGCCGTTGATTGTGCGCTCGATGCTCTGGATAAGCTTGGCTACCTGTATCGTTCTGATGAGGGCGCGCTGTTCTTCCGTTCCACTGATTTTGGTGACGATAAAGACCGTGTGCTTATCAAAACAAATGGCGAGTATACCTATTTTGCTTCCGACGTTGCGTACCACTGGAACAAGTTCCAGCGTGTCGATCACGTTATTGATATTTGGGGAGCAGATCATCACGGATATATTCAGCGTGTTCGCTCTGCTGCAACAGCTCTTGGTTACCCAACTCAGTTCGAGGTTTTGCTTGGACAGCTTGTTAACCTGCTCAGAAACGGTGTTGCCGTCAGAATGTCTAAGCGCAAAGGAACTGGTATCCATTTTGACGAGCTTCTCGCCGAGGTTGGTGTTGATGCCACGCGCTACACCCTTGTTTCAAAGTCTTCCAACCAGATGATTGACTTTGATATTGAGCAGGTCAAGCGTCAGGACAGTTCTAACCCTGTGTATTACGTTCAGTATGCTCACGCTCGTATTTGTTCTATTTTGCGCCGCGCTGCTGGCGTTGACCTTGATGAGGCAAAGGCTCTTGGTATGGACGCTGTTGCAGATAAGGCTATTGGCTCTGAGGTTGATCTTGGGCTGCTCTCTGATGCCGCCGAGCAGGCTCTTGCTCGTAAACTCTTTGAGTTCCCAGGTCTTGTTGAGGGTTGTGCTCGCGATAGGGCACCATTCCGCATTACGCACTATATTGAAGAGCTTGCTGGTCAGTTCCACGCATTCTATACCGTCTGTCAGGTGCTTTCTTCTGAAGGACGCCCACTGGACGCAGAGCTTTCTAAGGCTCGTCTTGCTGCGTGTGATGCAACTCGTCGCGTACTTGCTATTGCTCTTAATCTGATTGGTGTTTCTGCTCCTGAGTCAATGTAAACGATAGCTAACTATGTTGTTTTGTCATGATACCGTGCAGATATTGAATACCTGCACGGTATCTTTAGTGAATTCCTCCAGATAATTTACACATTTCTGCGTTATGTAAAAACTTTTTTAATGTATAAAAGAGATAATAAAATTAATTTTTATTACTCAAATTTTATATTGCAGCATATAAAAGCCTATATTGATGTCATATAAGCGCCATTTTCTAACATATTTTTGACTAACTATTGTTTTGTCCCCACGTTAACACGTGTTTTTTAGGGGTATACTCATTATGCGAGCAAATAGTAAATGGTTCGGGCATAAGAGTGGAGGTCTCTATGGAACTTCGCGAGTACATGTCCATTCGCAGGTCTTACAACTTGGTTAGAAGAGTGGTGCCTGCTAACAGACGACTCACGTTTGAAGAGTTTGCTATTTTGTGTCGCCTCAATGTGAAGGGCGCCCCTGTTAAGACTTCAGAAATTGCCGAGTATCAGAGTGCTCTTCGTCCTACGATTACTCATCGTACCTCGCACCTGGCAAGGCTTGGTTTCATCAAGAGAGATGAAGGCGCCATTGATCGACGCAACGTAGTGTGTATCATCACAGAAAAGGGTGTAGAAGCAGTTGAGGAGCTGTCCAAGCTTACCTGTGCTCGTATTGCACCCGGCCAGGCGCTTTCACGTACTTCGTTTGAGCGCATTGTCATGTATGTTGACGCTATGGGAGCCCTGTATTGCAGGGCAGCAGATATGGTCCTTCTTGCAATTCTAGATTCTCCTAAAGACGCTCTTTCTATTACAGAGATTGTTGACGCGCTTGGTCTTTTGCAGCCAACGGTTTCTATGTCTCTTACTGCTTTGGCAGAAAGTGGCCTGGTAAAGCGCAAACATGACGATGCTCTTTCAAGAAGAGTAACTATGGTTGAGCTCACGCCTCAAGGCAAGACGTATATCAAAGAAATCGTTCAGCAAATTGAAGACATTATTGTTAAAAGAAAAAGCCGTACAGCTGTTTAAATGATTTATGCAGATTAAAGAAATCTAGAAGATGGGTTTCTTGAGGTTTAAGAGTTAGTGGTTATAAATCCCCATTTGCCCGTTTTATGGTGAATTTTATTTATTTTTCATCATAAGGCGGGCATTTTCGTGGTATATTCCTTTTGGATTTGCACCTATTTGATTTTGTTTGTTATCCCTTCATCATATTTCTCACGTATTTTTACAGATTATTTTGATGAGCAAACAGAGAGGTTTGTACATGTCGGACGAAACATCTTCGGTCCAAAATGATTCTTTAAATGGTGTAGAAAATACTCCAGCACCACGTAGACGTGGTAGACCTCGTAAGAGTGAAAATAGTAATTCAGAAAATTCAACTTCAGTAAATACCAATTCTGAGGCAACTGAAGAAAAGGCCTCTAATTCATCTGCTGCAAAGCGTCGTCGTGGTCGTCCAACTAAAAAAGAGACTGAGGCTCGTCGTGCAGTAGAGGCAGTTATGGCTGAGGCTTTAAATGCAGCTGGCATTGCAGAGCCTCCTAAACGTCGCCGTGGCCGTCCAAGCAAAGAAGAGATGGAGGAGCGCGCTTTACAGGAGCAGACTCTTGAGGCTCTTCAGGCAGAGGTCCTGGCTCAGGTCCAGGCAGGTGGCAAGGTTTCTTCTGACGTTGTAGATACTGATCGCCTTACCAAGATTGTTCAGGACGCAACTCAGCCTTCTGCAGAGGTAACTCCGGCTCCTGCC
>CALBBS010000167.1 GCA_937926845.1 uncultured Atopobium sp.
CAAGTGGACGCTCTCCCTGGCTGATGAGCTGCACACACTCAGCTGCAGAGTCTGCGCGCTGGTCAAACTGGCCAGGCAAAAACTCAACAGCAAACGTATGAACAGCCGCACCTTCAGAAGAAAACTCTGGCATGGTACGGCTGGCAAGATCGGACTGTGGCTCTGAAAAAACGGTGGGGATGCAGGACTCAAAGAGTTCCTCTGAAATTCCCTCAACATCGTAGCGGTTGAGCAGGTCAATGCGTTGTAACTCGGTAATACCAAGAAGGTCTTTCACTTCTTTGAGCAGGGCTTTTGCCTCGCCCTCGAAACCAGATTTTCTTTGGACGTAGACGCGCAGGACCATGGGGCCACCTTTCAATGCAAGCCTTGAACGCTTTTACTGGCTTTATTGTACGTTACTTAGGCGGACAAATTGGCGCTTGTCGAGAAAAGAAAAACGGGTTGTAACAGAGCGTTAAAAATACAGATTATTTAGTTAAAAGTTTTACCCCAGCAGTTTTACGCCAGCACAAAGATAAGGGCAATAAAACAGACGGTTACGCCCAAGGCTATTGCCTCATTAATGCCAAAGGTTGGTTGATGCCAGCGAGTGCGAGAAGCCCCTGCTACATAGTGGCGAGCATCAAGTGCTTTGGAAAGGTTATTGGCGTGCCTGAGCGAGCTTGCCAGCAGTGCCACCACAATGGAGAAGGTTGCGCGCAGTCTTTTAGGAAGTGATCCTGAAGCAACGTAACCTGCGCGAGCGGTTTGAGCCTCGGAAATAGACACCGCATCGCCCGCAAGTGTTGGAATAAAGCGCAGCATAAGCGAGAAAATCATGGCAATTTCTTTACCAGGCAGACCAATCTTAGAAAGTGGTGAACAGGCTGCTTCAAAGGCGTTGCCCAGATCGGTTTGAGTTGTGGTAAGCAGGAGTAGCGCACCTATCAAAATCGCAGATAAAATGCGTACGGGGTAGAGAAAAGCGCTCCATGCTCCCACATCAGTGATGGTAAAGATTGACCAAGAGACAAGTACTGTTCCTTCTCGCGTCAGCAACAGATTGAAGAGCGAGAGGAAAATGAGAAGCCAGGCAAGTGGGATGATTGACACAAGCACCTTTTTGACGGGGATTTTTGCGAGTGCCAGCAGGCAGAGCACGCCTACTACCAGCAGTGCAAGTTGTGGCGCGTTGCGGATAAAAAATGTTGCAAGCATTAGAAGGAGTGCAGCTAGACACTTGACGTTGGGATTAAGCCTATGGAGGGGTGAATTCCCGTGATAGTACTGGCCAATAGAAATCTTAAGCGCCATAGCAACCTCCTTGTGTGAGGTTGCCGGCCTGTGTTGCGCGGCTTAGCTGCGCGTTACTAGGATTGGTTGACAACACGTTAACCAGCACGTCTACCAGCTCAGACAGAGTCAAAGGTTCTCCCAGGTTAATTCCTGTAGCGTGGGATAGGCGTTGTGCCCAGGCAAGCGCATGAGGAATGCCCAGACCAAGCTCCTGAAATTCTGCCTTTGAGAAATGCGTAAATGTTTGATAGGGCGAACCTGAGAAAACGAGGTCACCCTCATGGAGCATGATAATCTGGTCAGCCTCCGCCGCATCTTCCATGGAATGCGTCAGTTCAATGACGGTGCAGCCGTCCTGTAGAACAGCGTTGATAATCTTTCTGAGCTCAGAGCAATAGTAGGGATCAAGTCCGCTGGTAGGCTCATCGAGCACAAGCACCTTTGGCTGCATGGCAATAACGCCCGCAAGTGCGCAAAGTCTTTGCTGGCCACCAGAAAGCTCAAAAGGAGATGCATCTGCTTTGTGAGAAAGCCCCACAAGTTCCAGAGCAGCATCCACAGCACTTGCGACATCGCAGGCAGAAAGGCCCAGGTTAGTGGGGCCAAATGCCACGTCTTCGGCAACCGTTTGTGCAAAAAGTTGGCGCTCTGGTCGCTGCATGACGTAGCCAACAATGCCGTGGAGTTTTCTGCGATTTTGCTTCTGTCGGGTATCCAAACCAGTTACACAGAGGCTACCGGCGTCAGGCGTATCAAGTGCACAAATCAAGCGAGCCAGGGTAGATTTTCCGGAACCAGTTGAGCCAATAACGGCAACATGTGAGCCTTTTTGCACGTCAACCGAGATGTTTTTGAGCACAGGTTTCTGGTACGAGAACGTCATGTCGCGCACGGAAACCGCTGCTGGCTTGGACATGTTGTCGGCTGTAGTCACGCCATCACAA
>CALBBS010000168.1 GCA_937926845.1 uncultured Atopobium sp.
AACACGCAGGTAAACACCTCACTTTGCCTCATCCGCGCATGGGCGAGCGTGATTACGTGCTTGTTCCTATGGAGGATCTGATGCACGATCCCGTACGCTTCTTCTCGCACGGAGGAGTGGAGATTACCCCTCCTGACCAGCGTGTTGGTCACGTAACCGAGGATTTGGGAGCTATTACGTGGGAGTAGCACAGAAAGCTCTGGAGTTGGCACGCGGTGGCGCGCAAACGGGGGAGTTTGTATTCCATGTCTCTGACGTGCAGGAAAGTGCTGTTCAATGCCAGACCGCTTGCCCTGAATCTGCTTCTGAGCCAGCAGCCACACTGGCGTCTCCACTAGCTGGCGAGAAATCTTTTGAGGTTGCAACCGTTGCGCGTCTTAGTGTTTCGATGCCGTATGTACCTGCAGTTCCCTATGTTGTAGCGCTGGGACTCTGTCAGTTTTTACGCGCAGCAGATGAGGGCTTTGGTATCCGCTGGCCTTACGATATCTGCTATAAAGACCAGGTTGTTGCCTCAATTAAGGCTACTGCTGGCTATCAAGAGGGAATGTTTGCTGTGGTGAGTATCGCAGCAGACGACAAGGCGCTTAGCTTGGCGTTTGATGGTTCAGACAACACAGAACTTCTCGCCAAAAAGGTCTCTGAACTGGTGGTTCAGAGTGTAAGCGTGTGGGAGCAGCAGGTTAAGCGTGCAAGGAGCTTTGCAGGGCCAATCGCCCTGATTCTGAGCGACTACTTTGATATGGTTCCACTGCTAGGACAACAGGTCAACAAGGTGTACCCCAGCGGTAATATTGCGCTGACCGCTCGATTTGGCGGCATTGACGTGTGGGGTCATGCCATCCTTGTTGACCAGGACGGCAAAGAAATCCTTGTGAGTGAGGAAGAAGCTTCGGTAGTTCCAGCGGTTTAACCACCGGTTTAGCTGCTGGTTTAGCTGCGGCAACGCGGCTGTGTCGTCAGCTACTCTGCAGCCTGAGTGGACTGCTTCCAGATCAGATAAATGCCACGCATGGTGAGCTGCGGATCAACCACATCAAAGACATCTGTTGCTTCGCTAACGGTGTTAGCCAGGCCGCCCGTTGCAATAACGGTTGCACCCTCAATACCAGGCTCTTTGAGCGTTCTGGCAACCAGACCCTCTGCCTGAGCAGCCGCGCCCACTACAATACCTGCCTGAACAGCGCTTTCTGTAGTGTTACCCAAGACAGTCTCGGGAGCTTTGATAGGGATACTAGAAAGCTTAGCTGCACGCGCAAACAGAGCGTTTGCAGAGATCATAATACCTGGTGAAATAGCGCCTCCACGGAATACGCCGTCCTTATCAACAACGTCCAAATTGGTTGCGGTGCCAAAATCAACCACAATAACCGGATAGCCGTAGCGCTCGGTTGCGGCAACGGAATTTGCTACGCGGTCGGCACCCACAAGCTCGGGGTGGGGGATATTGAAGCGAATCTTATCTGTGGAAAGCGCGTTAATGCGGGTCAGAGGCTTGTTAAGCAGCAGCTCAAAGCAGCGCTGCCAAGCACGTGTGATAACAGGGACCACGCACGAAAGGCCGCCTGCCTCAACGTCGTCTAGGATCAGTCCATCTTTCTGGAAGAACGTGAAGAGGCGGCCGTGCAGAATGTCGGAGGTGTCGCTTTGATCGGTAGGCATTCTCCAGCCGCGCACCATAGTGCCTTCGCTGTCAAATAAACCAATGGCAGTTTGCGTGTTACCCACATCAATCGATAAAAACATTATGCCTCCGAGAGCTGTAGACCAGCTTTTTTATGACGTATTGGATTTTAGCCCATTGGGCGCATCTCTAAAGTTGTCGTGAGTAAGAAAAAAGTTGTCGCACACAAGAATTATCTGCACAAAATGTGAATTTCTCGCCAAGTACTTCTAGCAACAAAAGTGTTGTTCTGCTATACTTTTTCAGCTTATTGTCTTGATTGAGCACGTGCTCATAAAGACACCCCTGCTCTGGTCGGAAACCAGAGCCGATGTAAGGAGTCCTGCATGAAGCAAGGTATTCATCCAGAGTACGTAGAGTGCACTGTTCGTTGCACCTGCGGAAACACCTGGACCACACGCGCAACTGTTCCAGAGATGCGTCTTGACCTCTGCGACAAGTGCCACCCATTCTATACGGGTCAGCAGAAGCTTGTCGATACCGGTGGACGTGTTCAGCGCTTCGCCGACAAGTTCGGTGGCGCAGCAAACGCTGCTCT
>CALBBS010000169.1 GCA_937926845.1 uncultured Atopobium sp.
TCTGGTGGCGGTAAGGGCGCTGGCTTCGAGGGTGGACAGCAGCCACTGGCTATGCGTCTTCCTAAGCTTCCTGGTTTCACTAACCACAACCGTGTTGAGTACGCTCCAGTCAACGTTGCTCGTCTGAATGCACTCTTTGCAGACGGCGAGACCGTAGACGCAGAGGCTCTGGTTGCTAAGGGAGTTATCAAGTACAACTTCATCCCAGTCAAGGTTCTGGGTGATGGCGAGCTTTCTAAGAAGCTCACTGTTAAGGTCGATAAGGTTTCCGCCTCTGCAAAGGCTAAGATCGAGGCGGCCGGTGGAAAGGTTGAGGCCGAGTAGTGAGTAAAGGAATCGCCAACGCATTTCGTGTTCCGGAACTAAGGGGAAAGATTCTCCTTACGGTACTGATTCTTCTTCTGTACCGTTTTGGTGCGTATCTTCCTGTGCCCGGTGCTCCATTCCAGCAGATGCTTTCTGTTTATCAGAATGGTCTTGCTAAGAATGGCGCAATGGCCGTGCTTAACCTATTTTCGGGTGGCGCTCTTTCTCGCATGTCTGTTTTCAGTCTGGGCATCATGCCTTACATTACGGCTCAGATCATCTTCCAGATGATGCAGTCCGTTATTCCATCTCTTGGCGAACTTGCTAAAGATGGTGAGAGCGGCCAGCGTAAGATTACGCAGTACACGCGTTATCTTACGGTTGGCTTAGCTCTGCTCAATGCAGTTGGTTACCTGTTCTTGTTTAAGAGCTATGGTGTATCTTTTGCATCTATGGAGGGCGTGCCTGAGGCACTTGAAAACTTCCTGGTAGTCTTTACCATGCTAGTTGGTGCCATCATTATTATGTGGCTCGGTGAGGTTATTACTCAGCAGGGTGTTGGCAACGGAATGAGTCTTATCATCTTTGCAAACATCATGGCTGGACTTCCAACAGCCCTTATTTCTTCAGTAACTACTCGTGGAAACATTGTTCTTACTGTTGTTACTGTTGTGGTTATGCTCGCTATTATTCCGCTCATTGTTTACATTGAGCGTGGTCAGCGTCGTATTCCTATCAACTATGCCAAGCGCGTTGTTGGTCGTCGTATGATGGGTGGTCAGTCAACGTACCTTCCAATTAAGGTAAACACTGCAGGCGTTGTGCCAATCATCTTTGCATCTGCAATTCTGTACCTTCCTGCTCAGGTTGCTGTATTCTTCCCAGGAGTAGAGTGGATTCAAAATCTTGCTACTTCACTTTCTTCTGGATGGGTTAACTGGGTTCTCTCAGTTATGTTCATTGTCTTCTTTGCATACTTCTACACCTCAATGGTGTTCAATCCAGAGGAGACAGCAGACCAGCTTAAGAAGCAGGGTGGCTTTATTCCTGGTGTTCGTCCAGGTACTGCTACTTCAACGTATATCAAGACTGTTATTGACAGAGTCACCCTCCCCGGTGCTATCTTTATGGCAGTTCTTGCAATCGTTCCAACCATTATTTTCTGGTTCACAGGCGATTCGTTGATACAGGCGTTTGGTGGAACTTCCGTCCTGATTATGGTCGGTGTTGCAATGGATACACTCTCTTCCATTGAGTCCCACCTTAAGATGCACAACTATGAGGGCTTCTTTAAGTAGTTCTTAATACGTAGCATAAAGGGGCCTGGAAACAGGCCCCTTTTATTATTTGAAAGGAAGGCGAAGCATGAACATTGTTCTTCTTGGCGCACCTGGCGCTGGCAAGGGTACACAGGCTCAGAAGCTCGTTGCAGAGTATGGACTTGCTCACATCTCAACCGGTGACCTTCTTCGTGCTGCTGTTAAAGCTCAGTCTGAGCTTGGCGTTAAGGCTAAAGAGTATATGGATGCTGGTCAGCTTGTTCCAGATCAGCTTGTAATTGACCTGGTAAAAGAGCGCCTTTCTGCAGACGATGCAAAGGCTGGTTTTATTCTTGATGGCTTCCCACGCAACACCGCTCAGGCAGTAACCCTTGATTCTGAGCTTCAGAATATGGGTCTCAAGCTTGATGCAGCTCTGCTTGTTGCTGTTGAGCCAGAGGTTATTGTTGAGCGTTTGTCTTCTCGCCGTACGTGCAAAGAGTGTGGTTATACTGCACCTGCTGGTACAGAGACTTGCCCAAATTGCTCTGGTGAGATGTATCAGCGTGATGACGATAAGCCAGAGACAATTCGTAAGCGTCTTGATGTATACGAGAACCAGACTTCTCCTTTGATCGAGTACTACAAGGGTCATGGAATTCTGAAGGAGGTCAACGGAGATCGTCCTGTTGACGAGGTATTCGCCGACGTAAAGACACTCCTCGCACTATGATTACGATAAAAACACCTGAACAAATCGAGGCAATGAAGGTGTCGGGCGCCCTTTCTAAGGCAGCTCTTCGTCGTGCTGGATCCATGATTAGACCTGGTGTTTCAACGCTCGAGATTGACCGCGCTGTTGAAGCTTTTATTAGACTTCATGGCGGAACCCCTACCTTCAAAGGCTACGGTGGATTCCCTGGATCTGTTTGCTCTTCTATTAACGAGCAGATTGTTCACGGTATTCCATCAGCTAACGTCATTTTGCAAGATGGCGATATTCTGACCATTGACACGGGTGCTACCGTTAACGGTTGGGCAGGAGATAACGCTTGGACGTTCTACTGCGGAACAGTTGACGAGAAAACCCAGGCACTTTGCGAGGTTACCCGCGATTGCCTTAAGGCAGGTATTGCAGCTGCTGTTCCTGGTGCTCGCCTTGGCGATGTTGGACATGCAGTTCAGAAGCTTGCTGAGGATAACGGCTATGGCGTTATTCGTGATTTTGTTGGCCATGGTATTGGTCGCAATCTTCACGAGGACCCAGAGGTCAGAAACTACGGTCGTGCAGGCAACGGCATTGTGCTTCGTGAGGGAATGGTAATTGCAATTGAGCCTATGATTGCTATGGGTACCTACGATTGCACCGTTCTTGAAAATGGTTGGACCGTTGTTACCGATGATGGCCTGCCATCAGCACATTATGAGAATACGGTTGCTATTACTGCCGATGGTCCCGTTATCGTTTCAGAAGATGAAGTTGGTCCATGGTGCGAGATGCAAGGCGGTCTTGAGTAACACATACATTGTTCTTCTCGCTATCTAATTGTGTTGAAAAAATAAGTGATAGACGAGTGGCACATTTTTATGTATTATTGATAACCGCTGTCGATGTGTCGAGAGGATGAAAGTTGGCTAAACAAGACGCGATTGAGCTTGAAGGCAAGGTACTAGAACCCCTGCCAAATGCTATGTTTAACGTTGAGTTAGAGAACGGCAAGACCATCCTTTGCACCATCTCAGGAAAGATTCGAATGAATTACATTCGAATTCTCCCTGGTGACAAGGTTGTAGTAGAGATTTCTCCTTACGATCTTACCAGGGGTCGCATTACCTACCGTTATAAGTAAGTAATGCAAAAGCCTTATGCCATGCATGAGGCTATCTGTGTCTTTGCGCACGTCGCAAGGGCATATGTACGTAAGTACAGTCGGTATTTCACGCCAGCGGCTGGGCGAGTATATAGTTCGTATCAGCAGAACCGAAAGGAAGACACATGAAGGTACGTCCTTCGGTAAAGAAGATGTGCGACAAGTGCAAAGTCATCCGTCGCCACGGTAAGGTTTACGTGATTTGCGAGAACCCGCGCCACAAGCAGCGTCAGGGCTAAGGAAGGAGCACCAAGTTGGCCCGTATTAACGGCGTCGACCTGCCACGCGATAAGCGTGTTGAGGTCGGACTCACCTATCTTTACGGCATTGGTCAGACTCGTGCAACCAAGATTTGCAACGAGACTGGTATCGATGTAAATACTCGCGTCAAGGACCTCACAGAGGAAGAAGTCACTAAGATTCGTGACTTTATTGACGCTCATTACACCACCGAGGGCGATCTTCGCCGCGAGGTGCGTCAAAATGTTGCCCGCCTGATGGAGATTGGCTGCTACCGCGGCCTCCGTCACCGCAAGGGCCTCCCTGTCCACGGTCAGCGTACCCACACTAACGCTCGTACTCGTAAGGGTAAGAAGCGTCAGGTGGGCGGCAAGAAGAAGTAGGCGAGGAGTAGCTAATGGCACAGAAAAAGAACGCTCGCACTACACGCGTCCGCCGCTCCGAGCGTAAAAACATTGCAGTGGGCCAGGCCCACATCAAGAGCACATTCAATAACACGATTGTCTCTATTTCCGATCCCCAGGGTAATGTAATTTCCTGGCAGTCCGGTGGTACCGTCGGCTTCAAGGGCTCTCGTAAGTCCACTCCTTTTGCTGCACAGCTTGCAGCAGAGGCAGCAGCAAAGGCAGCAATGGAGCACGGTCTCCACAAGGTAGCTGTTTTTGTTAAGGGCCCAGGCTCTGGTCGCGAGACCGCAATCCGTTCCCTTCAGGCAGCAGGCCTCGAGGTTTCGGGTATTCAGGATAAGACACCTATTGCACACAACGGCTGCCGTCCTAAAAAGCGCCGTCGCAACTAGCACGAAAGGACAAGCAAATGGCAATTGATAGGACCCCGGTCCTTAAAAGATGTCGTCAGCTTGGCATCGATCCCGTTGTGATGGGGATCAATAAGACTTCTAACCGTGAGCCACGTCGCCGTCGTCGCCAGGAGAGCGAGTACGGTATGCAGCTCCGTGAGAAGCAGAAGGCTAAGTTCATTTACGGCGTCCTTGAGAACCAGTTCCACGGCTACTATGAGATGGCTAAGAAGAACCCAGGCATTACTGGTGACAACCTGATGAGCATCCTTGAGACTCGTCTTGACAACGTCATCTTCCGCCTTGGCTTTGCTCGTACACGTAAAGAGGCTCGTCAGACTGTTCGTCACGGTCACATCACCGTTAACGGTCAGCGCGTTGACATTCCTTCTTATCGCGTAAAGAGCGGCGATGTTATCGCTGTTGCTTCCAAGGCAAAGGATCTTCTTCCAATCAAGGAAGCTCTCATTTCCTCCGAGCACATGGCAGTTCCTGCATGGCTTGAGGTTGACATTGAGAAGCTGCAGGGCACTGTTCTTCAGCTTCCAACCCGCGATCAGATCGACCTTGAGATTGACGCACAGCTGATCGTCGAGCTCTACTCCAAGTAAGCCCGACCCGTTTTGGAGGTAGCAATGTCCGAATTTATCCGACCAAACGTGTCGGTAGATGAAATCGGCGCAAACGTCGCTCGTGTGAGCGTAGAGCCGCTTGAGCGTGGCTATGGTGACACGCTTGGCAACTCCCTCCGCCGCGTACTGCTTTCCTCTCTTGAGGGAGCTGCGGTTGAGGCCATCCAGATTGATGGCGTTCAGCATGAGTTCACTACGGTTGAAGGCGTCTATGAGGACGTTACTGACATCGTTCTGAACGTTAAGGGCCTAGTTTTCCGCAACACCAACAACTCTGATGAGGCTGAGGCTTCCATCTCTGTTGATGGTCCTTGCAAAGTCACTGGTGCTGATCTTGATGTTCCTATGGGCTACGAGCTGGTTAACCCAGCTCAGCACATTTGCACCCTTGCTGAGGGAGCTCATCTTTCCATGAGGCTTCGCCTTGGTAATGGTCGCGGCTATGTTTCCGGTGAGGATAACGAGCGTGAGAGCGATCCAATTGGATTCATTCACGTTGATTCGATCTTCTCGCCAGTTCGCCGCTGCGCTAAGGCTGTTGAGCCTTGCCGTGTTGGCCGTCACACCGACTATGATCGTCTGGTGCTTGAGGTTGAGACCAATGGTGCAATCAGCCCTCGCGAGGCTGTCGTTGAGGCTGCAAACATCATTAACCAGCACATGAGCGCATTCATGGGACTTACTGATTTTGACGAGACTCAGGAAGAGGCTTCGATTTTTGCTAAGGCAGACGTCGAGGACGATTCCGAGCTTGAGAAGCAGGTTGAGGATTTGGACCTTTCCGTCCGTTCTTACAACTGCCTCAAGCGTGCAGGAATTCACTCTGTCCGTCAGCTCGTTGATTTCTCTGAGAACGATCTTCTCAACATCAGAAACTTTGGTGTTAAGTCTATTGAAGAAGTCAAGGAAAAGCTCGAGAGCATGGGCCTGTCCCTTAAGGCTTAGTCGCGCCTTGTCACGCATAGGAGAATGTAAATTATGAGGCACAATAAGAAGAGGGGCATGAAGCTTGGTACTGATGCTAGCCACACCAAGGCCATCAAGAAGAGCCTGATCCAAGCCCTTTTCACTAACGATCGTATTAAGACTCTTGACGTCCGCGCTAAGGCAGTTCGCGGCGAGGTCGACAAGGTCATCACTTGGGCAAAGCGCGGCGACCTTCACGCTCGTCGTCTCGCTATGGCCAAGGTTGGTAACGCAGAGCTTGTCCGTGAGGTATTTGACAAGGCTGCTCAGGGTATGTGGGCTGACCGCAACGGCGGCTACACCCGCATCATGAAGCTTGGTCCTCGTAAGGGCGATGCTTCCGAGGTTGTTATCCTTGAGCTTGTTACCGAGCCAGTTCAGCCAAAGGCTTCTAACAAGAAGGCTAAGGCTACCAAGGTTGCTCCTGCTCCTGTAAAGGAAGAGGAGACCGAGGCTCCAGCAGAGGAGACTGAGCAGACCGAAGAGGCTGCAGAGTAACTTCTGTCAAAGTGAATCTGAAGAGGTCCTGGCTTTTTGCTGGGACCTCTTTTTCAAATGAAGGAGGGTTGTCATGATTGAGTTCAAAAACGTATCTTTTGCATACGGTATGTCAGCTACACCACAATCCATGACTGACTCTGCTTCTGAAGATGCCATAGCAGCCACTGAGAGCCAATCTCCGCACCCAATGGCACTAACCCTTGATAACGTTTCATTTACCCTAAAGCCGGGCTCTAGAACGGTTGTGCTTGGTCACAATGGTTCAGGCAAGTCAACGCTTGCAAATCTTTGTAATGCATCACTTTTTCCTCTATCCGGAGAGGTTTTAGTAGACGGTAATTCAGTTGCTGTAGTGCCTTCTACTCAGATTTCTTCTGTTGTGGGAATGGTTCGCCAAGATCCAACAGCGCAGCTGGTATGTGCAACTGTCTTCGATGAGGTTGCCTTTGGTCCTGCTAATCTTGGTTTGCCAAAAGAAGAGATAGTTTCTCGCGTTACTCAAACACTGGAGCTTTGTGGCATTGCCGATTTGATTGACGCGCCTACCCATACGCTTTCTGGAGGCCAACAGCAGCTTGTTTCTATTGCAGCAGCGCTTTCAGTGCATCCACGTTATCTGGTGCTTGATGAGGCATTTGCTCAGCTTGATACTCGATTCAGAAATCACCTTTCTAACCTGGTAAACACTCTTGTTACAAACGGAATGGGTATGCTTGAGATTTCTCATTCATTTGAGTCTCTTCCCGGGGCTGACCAGGTACTTGTTTTGGAGAAAGGCCAGCTAGTTTGGTCGGGAACTCCCACAGAGTTTCTCTTGGATGCAAACGCAATCGCAAGCGCTGATTTTGATGATGTACTCACAGCAACAGCGCATGTAGCTGCACAGGCTGGCTATACGTTTGATGTGCCTTTTAAAGCATCAGAGTTTGTTGCGTTTCTTGTTCAGAACAACCTTGCGTTTGATGCTTTGGATACCCTTGTGTATAAGCGCGCCCTTGAGGTGGTGCGAGCAGACAACTATGACGGAATCCAGGCGCTTGGAGAGACGCACGAGCTGGCGGTTT
>CALBBS010000170.1 GCA_937926845.1 uncultured Atopobium sp.
GAGCGAAATCTTATCAAGTACGGGTTTCTGGCTTGAAGGATATACCTTAGTGAGGTCCTTAACTGCTAAAACGGTGTTACTCATGTGAGGCGCTCCTCTCAAGCCTGCGTGAAAGATACGAAAGCGGGAAGCAGGCAGCAAAATACAGGAAGAAAATAGCTCCATAGATCCAAAGTGCTCCGTCGGTTGGGAACTTGAAGCGATAAAAATCGGTAATCTGACTTCCAACTCTGAGCAGCTCAACTACGCCAATCAAATTACAAAGCGACGTTGTCTTAATCATGCGCGTAATCAGGTTGATGGCTGGTGGCAAAAGGCGTTTGAAAGCCTGGGGCAGAATGACCTTAAAGAACGTTTGCTGGCGAGAAAGGCCAAGTACAAACGCACCGTCATACTGAGATGCTGGAATTGACTCTAATGACCCTCGTACCAGGTCTCCAAGCTCAGCTGCTCCCCAGAAGGTAAAGACCACAATTGAAGCTTCAATACCATCAAAGTTGACATCAAACCATTCAGAAGTACCAAAGAACACTACAAAGAGCAACACCAGCTGAGGCATAACACGAACAATCTCAAGGTAAACACGAAGAATTGCGCGAACAACCTTGTTGTTGGATGTCATAAAAAGTCCAACGAGAACACCAAGAGGAATAGAAAGCGCCACGGAGATAAGGCCAATATGCACCGTTGTTGCAAGACCTCCAAGAAGGCGCGTTATCACTCCGTCCTGCAGCAAAATGTTATCGACGGGCATAGTCAAGCCTCCTCTCCAGCCAGCTGCCAAGCAAAGAAATAGGAACAAGGATAATCACATAGGCAACTACCAGCATAAAGAGCGCTTCTGTAGTGTCATACTGCATGCCAATAATGTCCTTGGTTACATACATCAAATCTGCCAAGGCAATGCCGGAAACAACGGAAGATTCCTTAATCAAGAAAATGACGTTAGCAACAAGGCCTGGAATTGCTACAGAAAGTGCCTGTGGAAGAATTACATGCTGGAGCGCTTGAATCTTTGAGAGGCCCAAAACCTGTGCAGATTCAAACTGAATAGCTGCAACTGATTCAAAGCCTGCGCGAAACACCTCTGCCATATAGGAGCCACCAAGAAACGTTAAACCCACAACAGCAGCTACCTCTGCATCCATTTTGAGACCAACTTTAGTCAGGCCAAAGTAGATAAGAAACAGCTGAATAAGCAGGGGTGTTCCTCTGGAAAGCTCAACATAAACAGCATTAAGCTGACTTAAAACAGGAATTTTTGTCAGCGAAATCTGAGCACTTATCAAACCAACGATAAGCGAGAAGAGAACTCCAAAGAAAGAGATAGTAAGCGTTATTTTTGCAGCTTCTGCATACAGTGGGAGGTGTTCCCCTATGAAGCTCCAGTCCATGCGAATAAATCCTCTCGGGATGTGCGAATACTCACACAAGAGTTACAAATAGCTTTACGCCCGAGTCTGTACCAGGAAAATTTTGCTCAGCGACAATTACACCCTGGTCGTATGTGACCCGGGCACCAGACACATCGCGGTGCATGCACAAAGTGCAGTGTATGTCGTAGCCATAATTCGCATGCGTATAATCCTAGTCGCAACTAGGATATTGTCAACTCACAATTGGTAAATTTTTTGATAATGGAAAATTCCTCCACCAAATCCTCAACTGACATACGTGCGTTAGCGGGACTTGTAGAGGGCAGTTGACGTGCAGAAATACCAGTTTGTTGCTCAGTGTAGCGCTTATAAAATTTTATTGCCGTCCCACCAAGTGTAAAAATGGTGCAGATTGATGAATCTTGAATAAGAGCGCCAATGTTGTGTGGAACTGGATTTGCAATAGAAGCGTCGCTTGCGCCCTTAATGTCACAAGCCTTAAGAACATCACAAAGAGCAAGATGACGTCTTTTACAGAAGTCAATCTTTTCAGGTATGGACTTGAGGGGTTTCTCGCCATATAACGCGGCAACTACGCGCCAGAATCTATTCTGAGGATTGCCAAAGTAAAAGCCAATTTCTCGAGACTTGGGACTAGGCATGGATCCCAAGAGCAGCACGCGAGGGTCCGGGAAAATAATGGGATCAAGCGTGTTCTCTACATGCGTAAGCGCAGTTTTGGCAGCATCGCCGGCGGGCCGTGGCATCTTCACAGCCACGATTACTCGCCTTCTTGCAGCGGCTCAACAAACTCCTGCAAATCATCAAGGCGCAGTACAGTTACTTGGCCATAGCCGGCTCCACCTGTAGTGCCTGTGTCAATTCCCCACTTATCGCCATCTGACTGCACCCATTGCGCAAGGCCATCAGGAGTGGTGGCACTGCGATTCAAGTTTTTTGCACCAAAACTTGCTAACAGTGGCGTGGGCGTATGCCCACAAATAACAATGGGATATGCTACTTCTGACGTGCGGAAATCCGTAGGATATTGCCAAAACTCTTCACGAATCCACAAAAGATCATTTTCAGACTGCTTGCTTAAATACTGCTCCAAAGAAGCCTTATCCCAGGCAGTTGGCAAGGGAACGCCATTAGACTTTATGCCCGCATGTACCAGAACAAAATCTCTGCCTTGGACCTCAACGGTGGCGTACAAAGGAAGTGCCTGCAGCCAGTCAATCAGCTCACTATATTCTTCTTCAGAAAGCGTCTTGAGCTCAGCAAGCGTTGCCTCTCCCCCGTTAATCTGCCACATAAACTGGGCTTCAATATCGGCTTCTGGGTCCAACGCTTGCAGCGCAAGCTGCTCATGATTGCCCATTAAAACCGTACAGTTAGGAAGCTCGCGAATTGTCTTTATAGTGGCAAGCGAGCTAGGCCCGCGGTCAATCATGTCACCAAGACAATAGAACACGTCTGACTCGGTTGGATTAATACGCTCTAGAGCACGCCTGAGCGGCTCCACATGACCGTGAATATCAGAAAAAACGTACGTTGCCACAAAAACCTATTCTGTCGAACCTTCATCTGCAAGCGTCTGACCATCAAAGTTCAGATTTTGCGTAAGCTCTTTTGCAGTATCAAGATTAAAGTCTGGCGAGAAGAAAACGTCAAGTGCATACGGCACATTTGCCAGCGCATGGTCATACAAATCCCAGAAGCTCTCTTTGCGCACCTCTCCCGTAAAAGGATCAGTCCACTCATTTCCTGCTCTGTTATCAAAGTCAGAATCGGAGGATTCCCTTGCCCCGTGAGAGAGCGCCTCAATCAAAGAGAACCTATTTGTACCAAAGGTGCGTTCAAGATGACCAAGGAGCTTTCTCTTCTTACCTGTTGGCGAATATGCTAGATGTTGGATAATCCTAAAATCAACAGCAGCTGACGAGAAAATCCTGGTATCGGTAGGTTTTTCATACGTCCATAGCAACGCAAAGAAAAACACTCTATCCAAAACGTAAAGTGTATGCAGGGATGCCTTCAAAACCTCGCTATAAGGCCTATAGGTAGCTACCGTTTTACCAAGATGGGCGTAAAGAATTGCCTCATCAAGGTCCTTCTCGATTTCTGCATGTACTTGATTTTTAGCAGATTCATCCAAGCCCTCAACACCTTGAGAGATAAGCATATTCTGCCAATAATAAACAAAAGGATGAGCAGTGGAATCAAGCATATAGTGGCAGAGAAATCCCGCAATATAGGCGCGAGCAACCGCAACGTCTTTGAGTGGCAGAGGTGCAATTGCGTCTCGCATAGAAAGAAGGAGTTCAGGCGTTTTTTCTTTATGCATAATCGACGCATATTTAGCGTAGCGATGCAGTAGCGGATCTGCTGCTAAATAAAACAGCGGATCTGGACCTTGGTTACCCAACAGAAAAGCTTCTCGCTCTTCCATCGTAGAGAAACCAAGTTTGCCTGCAGCTATATCAAAGGCATCCTTGCCAAAGAAGTCATGAGTCAAAATTGCGGGCATGTCCATTCCTTTCAGATTGCTACAAACCATTTTACCCAGCAATGGCTCAGTGCGTTAGAGAGAATATAAGACAGCATGTAGTCACTTTTGTGAACAAGTTGCCTCTAAGCTCTCTTCAGCTACCGTCTGCCGATTAATAAGCCTTACCCCCTGTAGTAATACTTAAATATTTGATATCTTTAAACATACTTGGGGGAGATATTTTCTGTCTGAGCCATCTAGCTTGTATTGCGACTACAAGCTGGGAAAGTAAGGATCTAAGGAGTGAGGCATTCCTTACGGCACAGTAAAGAAAAACCTGCAAAGACAGAGAATATCTAATTGAGGGGAGCAATCATGGCATGCTGCTATGAGAAGCTTATCTCTGCAGGTAACAAGAGTCTCTGCAGAGTCAAAACATCACGTTCTTCTGACATAAAGAAGCGTGAGTAACATGAATACGGCAAGAAAAATCAAACTCTATAGGATGCTTACGGCCCTTGCCTATGGCGACGCCTATGGCATGCCAACAGAGATGATGTCACCACACCAAATTGATTTTGCATTTCCTGATGGAGTTCAAAGTCTTTCAAGTCCACCTAAAAATGACTTTTTTGGAAGACCTTTTACCGCGGGTCAAACTACAGATGACACCGCAAACGCAATCATTTTGACTAAAAACATCATTGATAACCAGGGAGTTTTTAACCAATCCCGCTACTTTGATGCACTAGAAAAGTATGTGGCAACAGAGCCAAACGCCGCCCAGGTAGTTGGCCCTTCTACAAGAGCTGCGTTAGCTAATCGACTTTCTGGCCACTCGCTTAAAACGTGTGGTCGCCTTGGAACCACTAACGGATGCGCCATGAAATGCGCGCCGCTGGCTTCAATTGTGAGCTGGAAAGACAAACATGCGCTCATTAACAGTGTTACTGAACTTGCGCTTCCCACGCACGGAACCAATGTAGCTATCATGGGTGCAGCAATGATTGTGGCCGCCATAAGCAGAGGTCTTTCTGAGAACTCGTTTACGGTTGAGGACGCTCTTGAAACTGCTTTAAGTTACGGACACCGAGCTCTCTACACAAAAATTGGTACGCAAATGCCTATGCCTAGCATGTATCAAAAGTGCATCATGGCATTAGAATTCTGCGAGGGCGCCAAAAACCTTGAGGCTCCCCTAGCAGCATCAAGAGACATCTACGACTACTGTGGCTGTGGTTACGAAACCATAGAGACCATCCCTGCAGTTCTTGCAGTGGTAAAGCTCTCACAAGGAAAAGTCTCTAAAGCAGCGAGAATAGCTGCAGAGATGGGTGGAGATACAGACACCATTGGATCCATTGCCTGCGCTATTTGTTCTCAGATTCATTATGACGTTTTGCCTGATGAAGTACGTCTGCTTGAGCGCGTCAATGGATACCAGTTTGAAAAACTTGCAAACGATTTGGAAAACGCCACTTCCCTACCGTATGATGTTGCTATCTAGTTTGCGCTCTTTGCGCCATAGTATACGTTTCTTGTAGGAGGCGCCATGAGCTCCTGTGCGCTTATCGATTTGCATGTCCACCTTGATGGATCAATCCCACTTCCTGCCGCAGCTCAACTTGCAGCAGATGCGGGATTTGATTTCTCTTTGGCTGAACTCAAAGAAAAGATGCAAGTCCCAGCTCATTGCCAGGATCTTAACCAGTATCTTGCAACATTTGAGCTGCCGCTCAAGCTTATGCAGTCAGCACAGGGCATTCGTACGGTTGCAAAGGCATTTCACGAGCAACTTGACGCAGAGGGCATTCTCTATGCTGAACCCCGCTTTGCACCAGGAAGCCTTACTGCAGGAGGTCTTTCTCAGCAAGAAGTTCTTGAGGCTGCTCTTGCTGGTAGAGCTGACTTCTATGCAGAGCATCCACAGTCAGCGCTCCACACGGCTTATATTATTTGCGCTATGCGTGGCACAGGTGAAGAGCTTAAGCACAAAAATGAAGAGTCAATTGATCTGGCTGCAGCGTACCTTGGAAATGGCGTCGTAGCAGCAGACTTAGCAGGAGCAGAAGCGCTCTTTGCCACAGAGAATTTCTCGTCACTTTTTGCTGAAGCACAAAGAAAAGACGTTCCTTTTACTATTCACGCGGGAGAGGCTGCTGGTCCAGAAAGCATCAAGGCTGCACTTCGACTTGGCGCACAACGTATTGGTCACGGTGTTCGCTCTTTGGAGGATACGGGCGTTATCCAGGACCTTAAAGCTGCAAAGGTTGCGCTTGAGATTTGCCCTACCAGCAACGTTCAGACGCGCATCTTTGAGTCAATTGAGTGCTTCCCGCTTGAGCAACTGCTTGATGCTGGCTTAACGGTTACTATCAACACGGACAACATGACTGTCTCCAACACTACGCTCTCGCGCGAGTTTGAGCTTTTACAGCAGCACTGCGGTCTAGACAAAAATACCGCGCGTGAGCTTGCTGAAAATGCTGCACGTGCGGTATTTAGTGATTCTAGCGAGAAGGACCGTCTACTTGCCTACCTTAGGCAATAGTAGCCTCATATCCTGCCTGAACAACAGCGTCAACCAATGCACTGTCAGCAACATCAGAAGACAGCTCAACTACAGCGCTCTTCTCGTCAAGTGAAACGGTTGCCTTAGAGACACCCTCGACAGCCTCAAGAGCCTGTGTGACGTGTGCAACACAGTGCTGGCAAGACATGCCCTCTACGTTTAATTTCTTCTCCATAAAAGATTCCTCCTTCTGTGACGCGGATGCGTCGTTTGTGGACTTAGATTGAACGTCAATGACTGGTTTTGTGTCACGAGCGTTTTGGCGAGTTGCTGAGCTTGTATTCTTTGGCTTCCAGGTGCGCAGGCGCAGTGCATTGCATACAACAAAGACTGACGAGAAGCCCATGGCGGCTGCACCAATCATTGGGTTCAGCGAAATGCCAAATGGATACAACAGGCCCATAGCAACAGGGATACAAATAGTGTTATAGAACAGAGCCCAGAACAGGTTCTCCTTGATATTGATCATAGTGGCACGAGAAAGCTCAATTGAAGTTGCAACATCAGCTGGATCAGACTTCATCAAGACAATGTCAGCGGACTCAATAGCAACATCAGTACCTGCACCGATTGCAATTCCCACGTTTGCTCGCGCAAGCGCTGGAGCATCGTTGATGCCATCGCCTACCATGACAACGTTTTCTCCAGCATCCTGGAACTGCCTAATGTAAGACTCTTTTTGGCTTGGCAAGACGTCAGAAATAACCTGGTCAACACCAAGCTCTTTACCAATAACGTTTGCCGTTGTTGCCTGATCTCCGGTAAGCATGACGGACTTGATGCCCATAGCACGAAGACGAGCAATGGTAGATGCGCTAGTTTGCTTAACCTTGTCGGCTACAGCAATGACACCAAGAAGTTTGCCCTCAAGTGCAAAGTACAGCGGTGTTTTTGCCTGTTCAGCTAGCTGCTGAGCCTGGGAAGTCAACTCTTGTGTGCTGATGCCCTCCTGCTCCATAAGACGAGCGTTTCCTGCTACAAGGCGTTTCTCGTCAACCTTTGCCGTAAGGCCACCACCAGCAACTTGTGAGAACTCCTGTATGTCAACAAGGCTATCTGCAGACTCTCCAAGCTTCTCTTGAGCGTACGTAACAATTGCCTGCGCAAGTGGATGTTCGCTCTTTTGCTCAAGCGCATATGCATACTCAAGCAGCTGGTCCTCGGAGGTACTACCTGCACAAAGAACATCAGTTACGCTTGGCTTGCCCTCAGTGAGCGTTCCC
>CALBBS010000171.1 GCA_937926845.1 uncultured Atopobium sp.
GCCGGTGAGCGTTTGCGTATTCAAATTGCTGGACGTTATATCCGTGAGGGCTGGTTTGAGCCACTTGCTTGGGATGCGGAGAACAAGGGAACCCACATTGTTCACACAGGCGGTCAGTATGACTCTTGGATTGAGATCCCAGTCATTCCTCCACGCTATCAGGCGGGAAGCTACATTCGTCGTTAAAGACCTGGCAACAACAAATATACTCTCTCCTTGAGCCTCGGAACTATTCCGAGGCTCTTTTTAAGAAGGTCATTATGCGGATTATCAATTCGAATTGTTATGAAATCACGTACGGCTATTAGCGCGCTTAAGTGCGGTGAGCGCTAGGGCAAGACAACTGCTCATCAGTACAATGCCAATGCCAAAGAGCACCAAGAAACCGTGGGCTGAGCCATCAACAATTAGGCTCCAAATAATGAGTGCACAAGCAGAGACAAAGCAGCTTACACCTGCAATTCTTGAGTAAATAAGAGTGGAGTCTTTTTTTCCAAAGACCGCGCGGACCAACAGAGGTGAGCCGACCGTTGTAAGGGCGTAGGCAATTCCAAAAAGGAAGGTTCCTGCCAGCATGAGTGGCAATACTGGAATCTTTATTCCCAACATAAGTAAGCCAACAATGCCCGAGAAAATTCCTACAAAGCAAGCAAGTTTCACAGAGATATCGCTCAAAGCACCTAACAGTACTTTTCCAATTGCTTGACCCAGCATAGTCGTTCCAGCAAGAAGGCCTGTAGCGGCAGCAATGGCAGGAGCAGTTTCTGCAAATGTTGCTGCATAGCTTGGGAAGTACTGAGAGATTTGCTGGTTAAAGGTAATGAGTGCATAAAACGCAGCAACCATATAAAACTCTGGATATTTCATTGCGTCATCAGCAGAGATATTGGTAGAAGAAGTCTCTGCAACCTCAACGTTTTTCTCGTCAGTAGAGGAGAAGGTAAGAGGGGTAAGGCCAAGGTCTTGGGGTTTCTTGCGTACTACAAAAAGGGTAAAAGGGAGTGTTCCTACAAGCATAACCAGGGCAAAAATTAGATAGCAAGCACGCCAACCTTCAGGACCAGACGAGATAATGGCAGATCCAATAGGATTAAAGACGGTGCCACCAATGCCGGTAAACGCAAAACAGAGGCCCATAAAAGTACCAACTCGCTGGTCAAACCAATCGTTAATGAGAGCGGGGACGCATAAGAACATGAGTGCAGGTACGCCAATGCCCAGTCCCACCGCGCAGAGATAAAAATGCCACATCTCCTGAGCTGCTGACATGGCTCCATATGAGATTGCGCAGATGATAACGCTTGCAGAGAGTACCAGGCGCGTGTCGTGTGTTTTATAGAACTTGCCTATGAACGGCAAAACTACCGTCATAGCAATGCAAAGTACCGAGAAGACCGCAGAGAAGGCAACGCGAGGAACGCCAAAGTATTGTGAAACTGGCGTGATAAAGATGCCAAAGCACGTAAGGATAATGGCACACGGCAAAAACATGATGACAATACAAGTTGCAACAATGGCGTATGCATACTTAGTGCCTAGTAGACGTTGTAGCACTGAGGCTCCTCTCTTTTGGCCAGAAATAGTGTAGGCGATGCGCCTTAAAAAGGACACATCGCCTACCGAGTCGTACAAATTTTTTAGAGGAATTTAAGGTTGTACGTACATAAGACCTTAGCTGTCGGAGCCTCTGCGGTTCTCGCCCTCAAGAGCGCGGATTGGTCCGATATCCTGAGTAGTCTCAAGAGCACCCAGGTAGTTGCCTTCTTCATCACGAACAGCAAAGTAACGGACGTAGAGGAACTTATCTCTGACCTCAAACCAGAACTCAGAGGAGTCGCTACGACCGCTTCTGAACTCGGTGAGGATACGGCGAACAGCCTCCTGGCTCTTTGGTGGATGGCAGTCATATACGTCGCGGCCAAGGCAGCTCTTAGGACGTGGGAAGGCACGGGTGTCGCCGTGGCTGAAGTAACGTGTCTTGTCATCTGCATCAACAAAGGTAATGTCGAGCGGAATAGTTGCAAAGACAGCCTCAAGCTGCGGAATGGTGAACTCGCCGGTAGAGAGCTTAACCTTGCCGTCAGCAGAAATTGCTTCCTCTTCTGCTTCAGCGTTATTCTCGTCCATAGCGGCTGCGGCTTCCATCTCTTTAAGCTTGTCGTTTGCAAGCTCAAGAGGATCTGCATGCCATGAAGGAGGATTGACGCCAAATGCGTGACCAAACTCGTTCTCCTCAGCGGCAATCTGGGTCCACTGGGTGGCGGTTAAGTGCTCAAGAGAAAGCGGAATGAGGACATTCTCTTCTTTGGACGCCATGGACTCGGCACCCTCAATAGCCTCATCCAGATAGTCAGCAACGCCTGCCATAAGGCCTGCATCATACTGGCCGTATGCGGTTTCAAGCAGAGCTTCTGCACCGTTAACAGCGTTTCGTACCTCGTCATCCTTGCCCCACATAACCTTTGAAGGACCGGTGATATCGTGGCGCTCTAGGTGAGGGAAGAGCAGCTCTTCCTTGCGCTTGTAGTGAACAAAGACCTCGTCAAAGGCGTCAATGTCAGCCTTTAGAATTGCTGCAACACCTGCGCACTCTTCGTTGCTGGAAGACTTAGTAAGCGTACGAGCACGCTTAACATCAGGGGCAACACGGTCGTGGATAAAGGCAAGAATGCGATCGTTTTCTTGACGCATGGTCCAAACAGGATGTCCAGGGGTTTCTTCAACAGCACCTGTTGGTGCGCAAGAAACCTTTCCTTCAAAAAGAGCAGCGTGAACGTCACAGAGCTTGAGGACCTTCTCCATAGGAACGCCACCAGCAATAAGCTCCTGCTCAGCGGTAGAAATCTCAGAGCCAGAGACGTCCTTAAAGTTACGGGCAAAGTCTTCGCGAACACTCTCGATATCCTCACCGTCGTTGAGGCGCTCAAGATACTGGGCGATAAGAGCTTTGCGCTCTTCAGGGGTCTGTGCAATAGGTGCGTCCTTTGTCTCTGCCTCTGCGGGCTTCTCGTCAGCTGGGGTTTCTGCTGCTGCAGGCTCCTCATCACCAAGAATGGTAAAGCCGTGAGCGCGGAAGATTGCTTTGAGCTCCTCAAGATCTACACCTTTGTGGTCGCAGCCTTTAGGGATGGTCATAAAGCGTCCCATGGTCTGCAGACGGCCTGGCTCGGTAATCTCGGCAAAGCCATTTTCTGCCATGAGGCCTTTAATGACGGGATACTTAGTGCAAATCTCATAAACGGATTTGCTTAAATCAAGAACCTGTGCCATACGGGCTCCTCTCGGATGGGTTTAGAAAGTCTACTATGTCTTACTTTATACCCAAAGTGTGACAGGAGTTCCCTGTGGCTTTTGTTGTGGTTGCAACAAATCGAAAATTATTCTTTAGTTTTAAAAAAGATCAGAATGAGAACCAGTTCTAAAAGATTTCAAGCATCTAGGACCTCCGACATTGCGTCGGAGAATGAGGCATAGTGCTTGTAATCTTCTGGGTGCTCTTTCATGTTGGTGTATTCATTAAGAGCCTCTATAGTTTGAGCATTAGGAATTTCTCGCTTGATTTCAAAAGGAATTCCCTGCTCACGAACAGTCTGACGAAGAAAAATGGTAATAGCAGTAGTAAGATCCATGCCTAAATCTCTGAGAAGCTCCTGAGCATTCTTTTTAAGCGTTGGATCCAAATTTATATTTGTGCTTACTTTTGCCATAATGACCCGCCTTTCCTGTAATTTTGTTATACAAGATGAAGACGATAATGTCAACAATTATGTGCGTATTATAGGTATAACACGCACATAATATGGACATGTATTATCAATCAAATAAACGCTACTCTGCGCTCTTTAGGGTGAAAGACAACAGAACCGGGTTGTGGTCCGAGTAAGCAAATTGCGTGTCAATGTTTCTGGCAGTTGCAACAACGTTATCCGAGACAATCCAACCATCAACTGTGGTGGTGTACGTCTTGTCCTTCTCGTATGGAATGTCATCTCCGCGGCAGGTAGGAACGGTGTCGAGGTTGTCTGGAGCTACAACGCTAAAGCCTTCTGGCAAATCAGAATCTTTGAGCTCCGCTACCCAGTCAGGTACCTGCTGGACAGAAGGATAGAGCGTAAGTGAACCTAAAATTGCATGGTTCCAGTCGCCGCCTGCAATAACGTAATTACCCTTAGCGCGCTCCTCAGACATTATTTTGGTCAGAAGTGCAAGCTGCTGCGCGCGACTGGTGCCACCTTTGTCGTAGGCAGACATGTGGCTGTTAATAAGTACCAGTTCATGACCATCGCTGGTAGGGTAGCGTGTAATCATAAAGCAACGGTCTAGGTCAAAGAATTTTGTTGGGAAAGACTCATCAATGGGGTAGGTACGACGAGTTGCACTTGAAGCAAGTACGTTTGAAAGGGTCAGAATTCCAGAGTTAGAGGTTCCGTGGAACTCTGTGAGTGGATAGGCGAGAAATGCGGTGTGGAAGTTCTGCGCAAAATACGATGCATAAGATCCAAAGCGGCTTTCTGCTTCAGAAACTTGATTCACATGCCAACTTCTATCGGATGAGGTATCAATTTCTTGAAAAAGAATAAAGTCAGGTGCTGTGCCCTCATTAAGAGAAGAAACCGTGGTAAGCGCACCGTTGGTAGTGTAAAGCACAGAGTTTCTACTGACAGCGCGTCCGTGAGTTCCCACAGTGCGTGTGCCATCCTGCATTATGCCTTCATCCATAAAGAAGGTGTAATCAGGGGTGTAAGCACCAAAGCCAATGTTGTAGGTCGAAGCTGTGTAGGTTTGGCCTACCTGTACAGTTGTAGCCTCAGGAGAGGCACCTTGATTGGACACAGGAGTGTTGTCAGGAATACGGTAGTAAGTAAGCTGCAGGTAGAGGGCATATCCACCAAGAACCAGCAGAGCTAGAACAAATAATCCGCCTACAAATTTAAAAAGAGGTGCAAGAACCCTTTTTAGAAGGCCAATAATAAATTTAAGGACAAGAGACAAAACTCTTTTCATGCAAACCTCGTATCAATCAAGTGTCGTATGATTTAAATGATAACTATTATGGATTGAAAGTACGTTGAGGAGTTTGTATGCCACTAACAAGAAATACAACACTAGAGCTTTTCAAACCCTCAGGTATCAGGCGTTTCTCGGCACTTGCTGCTGTAACACCAGGATGTATTTCTTTAACCATTGGAGAGCCAGGAGAAGACACTCCAGCTCCTATTTGCAACTTAGTAGACAAAGAACTTGTAGCTGGAAACACTCACTATCCGCCTAACATTGGTACTCCTGAGCTTAGAAGTGCTATTGCTGCTTGGGAGTCAGCTCGTGGTATGAGGGTTAGTCCAGATGGCATTGTAGTTACCGTAGGAGCAACAGAGGCTATTTCTGCTGCCATGTTAACGCTGATGAATCCGGGAGATGAAGTTATCATTCCTGAACCAGCGTATTTGGTATACAGAACACTCTGCCAGCTTAATCGCGGTGTGGTTGTGCCACTTGATACCAGTGACAATCATTTCCAGATTGATGCTGAGCAGCTTAAGTCAAAGATTTCAGAGAAGACAAAGCTTATTGTGCTGACTTCTCCCAATAATCCTACGGGATGTGTTTATACCAAAGAGTCGCTTGATGCGGTGGCAGAACTTGCCCGCAAGCACGGCTTTTATGTTTTATGCGATGACGTTTATAGAGAACTTACGTATGTTCAGAATGTTCCTCGTTTTGCGGAGCTCTATCCAGATTTAGCTGATCGCTGCATTGTGACAAATAGTTTCTCCAAACCATGGGCAATGACGGGTTGGAGACTTGGTTGGGTTGCTACCTCTGATGAGCTTGCGACAGATATCGGAAAGGTCCACGCTCAGCTGGTGTCTTCTGTTCCCTCATTTTTGCAGCCAGCTGCTCTCTATGCACTTTCTTACGATGTCACACCTATGCGCGCAAACTATCAAAAGCGCAGGCAGATTGTACTTTCTGCGCTTCAAGATATGAAACTTCCTGTTGAAGAGCCAGAAGGTGCCTTCTACGCATTTCCATCAATCAAGGAATTTGCCCTTGATTCTGAGGCGTTTTGTGAGCGAGCAATCAAGGAGTTTGGTATTGCATTGGTGCCTGGCGTTTTCTTCGGCGCTGAGGGCTATGTGCGTATTAGTTACGCTGCCTCTGACAAAAATCTGACAGAAGGTCTTTCTCGCCTTAAGACTTTTGTTAATACTTTGCGAGAAGAACAAAACTAGCCCAAATACAGAGCTTTCTGTGGTAGGGTTTTACTGTCAATAGAGGAGCGAGCACGATGGGTTCTGGGTTAGTCGGCAGGCAGTGACCCCAGAAGGAGGCGAGGTTCGCCGAACTTGGCAATCAGGCGTGGTTGTCAGGTGGGCTTGTATGAAATACATGCAAGACTGTCCGAGATTTCGGGGGTGCTACTTTGACGGTGTATTGCGCCCCCAATTTGAGGGGGAGCTTTGAGTAAGAAACCGTTTGTTTCTGTAGATGCCCTAGAGGCAATCACTAAGACGTATCCAACGCCATTTCACCTGTATAACAAGGCAGAGATTGTTCGCCGCGCAAAGCTGTTACAAGAGGCTTTTAGCTGGAACGCTGGCTTTAAAGAATACTTTGCGGTTAAGGCTACGCCAAATCCTTACATTGTGAGATTGCTGGCAGAGCTTGGTTGTGGCTGTGACTGTGCAAATGCCACAGAGCTTACCCTTGCAAAAGCCTGTGGAGTCACCGGTCAAAACATTATGCTCTCGTCAAACGACACTACGGTGCTTGACTTTGCTCGCGCTCATGAGCTGGGAGCCATTATTAACTTAGACGCTGGCGGCGACATGCTTACAACGCTTGAAGATGCAGTGGGAAGCAACATGCCGCAGGTCATGTGCGCACGCCTTAATCCAGGCGGTGTGTTTGAGTCGCAAAACGGCATTATTGGAAATCCCGATGATGCTAAGTTTGGCATGACAGAAGAGCAGCTTTTCCAGACGTTTGCGTATCTTAAGACCAAAGGTGTCACTGAGTTTGGTCTTCATGCCTTCCTGGCAAGTAATGCTCAAGAGGAAGATTACTATCCAAACCTTGCGCGCGTTCTCTTTAAGCTGGCTGTTAAGCTGCATACAGAACTTGATATTCATATTGGATTTATTGATCTTTCTGGTGGAATTGGTGTGGCGTATAAGCCAGACCAAGTTGAGCCTGACGTCTTGGCCATTGGTCAAGGAGTAAAACGTGCCTTTGAAGAGGTCTTAGTTCCCGCAGGTATGGGAGACGTTGCCATTTACACCGAGCTTGGACGTTGGCTTTTGGGCCCCGCCGGCGCACTTGTTACTCACGTTTTGCATCAGAAAGAGACGTACCGCCACTACCTTGGCGTAGACGCCTGTGCGGCAAACCTTATGCGTCCTGCAATCTACGATGCCTATCATCACATCACTGTTATGGGCAAAGAGGATGCTCCTGCAACACATACGTACAACGTTGTGGGCGGACTTTGCGAGAATAACGATCAGTTTGCAAAGAATCGCCAGCTCCCAGAGGTGTCCGTGGGTGACCTCTTGTTCATTCATGATACCGGCGCTCATGGTTTCTCGATGGGCTATAACTACAACGGCCGTCTGCGCTCCGCTGAGCTGTTGCTTCTAGAAGATGGATCCGTGCA
>CALBBS010000172.1 GCA_937926845.1 uncultured Atopobium sp.
CCAGACCGGCCTTCTCGGGAATGTGAACCTGTACGTCAATGGAAACATCTGGGAAAATGCCCAGCTTATTGGCGAGAAGAACCGCGGCCTTCCAGGTTGTTGTGCGCTCGGGCAACACGCAGAGCTGCGGCTCATGCGTAACCGTTAGCTCCGGCGCGTCATCGACAACAACTGTGTCGTAAAGCGCAACGGGAACCATGAGTGAATCTACTTTATGGTATCCTCGCTGGTCTTTCTGAGTGTGAATGCCCAGGTGAAGATTGACCTTGCAAGGAATCTGAATGGTTTGGCGTCCAAATTTGGACAACAAGGCAGCCATGAGTGTGAGCCTAGTCGAAGTAATGCGTGCGCTTCTAAACTACTCTTCAAACTCAAAATCAAACAAACGCTCGCCGGTCTCGTAGTCAAAAAGCTCAACAGTGCCGGTCAGAACGTCAACGTACTGGTAGGACTGGCGGGCAGTGCGACCGCGACGCTCGCCAACCTCAACAATAAAAAGTGATGGATGCGCCATGACCAGGGTGCCTGTGCGCTCAACAATACGAGAACGTCCCATGTTGGCCTTAACCTTGAGTTTTTGGCCCTGAAGTGAGCTGAGCTTCTCGTGAATCTCGTCTACACGATTAACTGGTGGAATCTCGTTTTCCATCAATCCTCCAAGTCAATCAGTACGTTTGCGATGCGACACGTTGATGTGTCGGAGATTTGTACCGGTCGACAAACAATAGTCAGAATTTCCGAAACTCCACTATACGAGGTAGAAAATAAAATCTCAAGGTTTTACGACAAATGTCACGGGAACAACATCAGTCGATCGGTCAGGTTTGCGTCAGATCGCGAGAAGATCGTGTCAGGTTCGCGTCAGATTTGCGTCAGGTTGGCATCGGACTTGCAACGGCATCGCGTCAGAACCCTAACAAATTTATGACAAATAGGGGTCCTCTGATAAAATTAGTAACTAACTTACAACACGAGGAGGCCCAATGACTGAGACTCTGGGATATGCCATCAGTAAGACCTGGTATATCGTGCTTATTTTTGTTGCTCTTGCTATCGGAATTGCATTTCTGTCTAAAAAGAAATCTTCTAAAGTCCTTATTGCTTTATCGGTATTTTGCCTGGTTCTTGCTGCAGGCTCAATTACATTTGGTGGAGCAACTGTTTTAGAAGCACAATAAGGGTGCTTCATCAGAGCAACTAAGCTCTATGAACCTTATTGAGCTTGTTCAGGCAAACCAGGCCGCACCAGCTCAGACCTCTGTTAATGACGTCACCGAGCTCTACAACAAGATGGTTTATGTCTATCAGTACGGCTCGCCTATCGCGCAGTCGCTCGCGAGCGACAACCCCTTTGTTCACCATGGTCTACCTTGGGTAGCAGCGACTCTTCCTGAACTGAAGAAGCTGCTCGACAAAAACGAAGTAGTCTATGTGTCAACAAACAGTCAGATTTTCAAACAGTTGCACATTAACCTTGGTGAAAACGCCGTCGAGCCTTTTATATTCTTTGTTACTTCGGTCAATCCAGCCGGTAGAGTTTTCCCACTTTCAACTGGTGATATGTCTCGTGCTGGCAAAAAAGATGGCGATAAAATCACGTTTGGAGACAATCTTGAGTTTACGCTTCGCACGGTTCATACCAATAACGGCGACTATGTGCTTGGCCTTAACTACCAAATCCTTTTAGCTCTCAGTCGTTACTTCAGGGACTATTAATATTTTTCGGAGCTCCAATAAATGCGCACTTGCGGAGCGCCACTAAACGTGCACGTACAACGTTTGCGCATCATAAACTGCAAAAAAACTCCCATTCACATGAATGGGAGTTTTGTTTTTCTCGGCAGATGCTATTTGAAGCTTTTAAGGCACCTTCAAGATGCTCTTTGGATACCTTTTGATGCTTTGGGCCAACCAGACCTTACTCAGCTGGGCAGAGCGAG
>CALBBS010000173.1 GCA_937926845.1 uncultured Atopobium sp.
TCTGTATGCAAGGTGCAGAGCGTCGCGCTCAGCAAGCTTCTTGCCGCCAGCGACAACAATTGGAACTGGGCATGCTGCAACGACTTCCTCGAAGTCCTCGCAGTCGTAAGTCTTAACAATCTGGCAGCCCATCTCAGCGATGATACGGGTTGCAAGCTTGAAGAAGCGACCGGTGCGCTCCATATCCTTACCAACAGCGCAAACGCCGAGGGTAGGAATGCTGTAGCGGAATCCAGCGTTAATGACCTGGCTCAGGTTGTCAATACTGGAGAGCTGGCCATCAGCACCGATGAAGGTCTGAACAGCCATGCAGTCCGCGTTCATACGGATAGCATCCTCAATGTCAACAGCAACAACCTCATGAGAGAGGTCGGACTGCAGCATAGAAGAGCCGGAAGAGACGCGAAGTGCAACGCCTTTTACGTGCTCTGGAGAAATGCTTGTCCTGATTGCGCCACGGGTACCCATGAAGCAGTCAACGTAAGGAGCAAGCTGTGGAAGCAGCAGGTCAAGACGCTCAAGACCAGCGGTTGAACCCATGAAGTAACCGTGGTCAAATGCGAACATTACAGTGTTGCCGCTCTTTGGATCAAAAATGTTGGAGAGGTGCTTCTGCATACCCCAGTCGAGGTTGTTTGCACCCTTTACATAAAATCCCTGATTGTTAGCAAAAGGAGTGTCTACGTGATAATCCTTAGCTACTTTCAATCCGTCCAGATCTGCCATGAAAATCCTTTCAATAAAACCTTAAAGCGCGCAGAGAGACTGCTTTTTGGGCGACATGCGCCCTAGAAAGCCGCTTCCCTCTGCGGCTGAATTACCTCATAAGCTGGCGAGAAGATCGGTCTTCTCGCCAGCTGTGAACGTACGCTTCTACTTAGAAGGAGTAGTTGTTCATGTTCTCCTTGGTGAAGACAAGGCGCTCAGGAAGCAGGACTACGCCGTTGTTCTTCTCGGCAGTCTTTGCGCCCTCAGCGATGGAGTCGTTTGGCTCAACCTTAACATCACCAATGCTTGGGATGGAGATGGTGTCGCCAACCTTGACCTCGTTACCAGCTGCGAGGTATGCTGCAACGTAGCAGCCCATAGCGCCCTGAGTTGCGCAATCCCAGAGGCCCCAGTTGTAGATGGTGCCGTGCTCGGCGAAGGACTTGATGGACTGTGGAGAAGCAAAACCAGTAATGGTGATCTTCTGTGCGTCGTAGCCCTTGTTCTCTGCAGCCTGGAGCTGACCAGGAAGAGCGGTGGAGTCGTTGCAGATGATCAGGTCAATATCTGGGTAAGCGGCGAGAATTGCCTCACCAATGGTGATTGCCTGCTCTGCGTCCTGGTTGGAGTAGTAGTTCTCGTGGACGTTCTTCCAGTTAGGATACTTCTCCTTGATGATCTTCTGTGCAGCTACCTGCCAGGAGTTCTGGTCGGTAACGGTTGCCTGGGAGTAGTGCCAGACATAGGTGATCTCGTCCTTCTCTGGATCCTTGCCGCGCTCCTTGAGGCCGGCAACGCTCATGTCAACAAGCATCTGACCAAGGATCTCTGGGGTGCCCTGAGAAACCATGAGAGTACGATCCTCTGGGTTAGCGTCGGAGTCCCAAGTGGTAACTACGATACCAGCAGCAGTTGCCTTCTTCAGAGCGTCAGAAACACCATTTGCGTCAACAGTAGAGATGCTGATTGCATCTACGCCGTTAGCAACTGCCTGGTTGATGACGGAAACCTGAGCGGAAACGGAAGCGGTTGCATCGCCAATGTAATCAACGGTGAAGCCCCACTCCTTTGACTTCTCCTGTGCGCCCTTGTTTGCGGACTCGAAGAATGCGTTACCGGTGACCTTAGGGATAAATGCTACGGTCTTACCCTTGACGTCTCCGCCGCCCTCGGACTTCTTGGTCTCTTCCTTCTTCTCGCCACCACCATTATTGCAGCCTGCCAGAGCGAGGCCAGCGCTAACTGCGGTGATACCAGCGGCACCAATAAAACTACGACGAGTAATCTCTTGCATAGGTAACCTCCCTTGTCTGTGCCTAAGGCACAATTCCCCAAAGCTTATGCCTTGGCTTTACTGCTGCTTGAAAGCAGCGATTTCAAAAACGTACCGATATTTGTTCCGCTTGCTGCCGATCGAGCTACGATGACAACAACCAGCAGGACACCAACAGGAATATCCAGATACTGTGGGCTTACCTTGAAGCACAATGGCAAGCCGAAGCGCAAAAATGCAATGACAAACGAAGCAAGTGCGGTACCAACAATGGAGCCCTTACCACCAGTAGAAAGCGTTCCGCCCAAAACAACTGCAGTGATGATGTCCATGGTAAGGTCAGCGCCAAGGTCGGACTTAGCAGTACCCAGGTAAGCGGTCAGAACAACACCTGCAATAACAGCAGAAACTGCGGTGAGCATGTAGGTGGACATGATGACTGCTCGGCTGTTAATACCAGAGAACTCAGCTGCGCTCTGATTAACACCAACCAGGGTAATGCGGCGACCATACTTGGTCTTGTGCAGCAGAATAAATGCAATGACCAGCATCAGGATGTAGATAAGAAGCTGGAATGGGATGACGCCAAAAAGCTGGAAGTTAGATACAAACTTAAAGTCCTCTGGGAAGCCGCCAATTCCCTGGTAGCTCTCGGTCTTGGAAAGCGTGGAGATGAGCAGTGCCAAACCGGAGTACAGGAAGCTACCGCCCAGAGTAACAACCATTGCTTGTACTCGACAGTACGCAATCAAGAAGCCCGAGAGTGCACCACAAGCAAGAACCAGAACAAACGCAACGCCCACAGCGCCCCAGATTGGAAGACCAAAGTCCTGCCAACCAACACCGATGGTGATGGACGTGAGACCAACCAACGAAGCAACCTGAATGTCAATGCCGCCAGTAACCATAACAAGCGTTACAAAAAGCGAGATCATAAAGACTGGCAGGTTATCGTTAATGCTGGTAAATAGCAATGCTGGACGAAGAAACTTAGCGTTCGCTGCGCCAAAAATAACAAACTCAAGTACCAAAAGGCCAATAAGAATCATGTTCCAGCTTGTCTGGCCTTTGGACAAA
>CALBBS010000174.1 GCA_937926845.1 uncultured Atopobium sp.
ATAATACTCATTGTACTCTCCTAGATTAAGCCTTAAACATTTCGTTAGCTGTAGCAATAGCCTCTTCTGTAAACACAAGCTGAGTAGCATCCAATACACTATATGTATTAAGAGATACCGCATTAGCTATGCGAGCACTAGGCACGTTACGAGCCGAGAGGTACACGTTGGCAGGGATATTGTTCATTACAAACAAAGTCTTCTTGCCGGCAAGACCAAGTGCAGATGTGAGTGCTACAAAATCTTTTGTCTTAGGAGCTGCAAAGTCAAAAGCCTCTACAACCTTAATCTCCTGAGCTTGCGCTTTGTAGGAGAGAGCAGAGCGACGTGCAAGACGTACGAGCTTCTTGTTTAACTTAAAGCTATAGCTGCGAGGACGAGGCCCGAATACACGAGCTCCTCCCACGAGAAGAGGAGAGTTAATGTCCCCACGACGTGCTCCGCCACCGCCCTTCTGGCGACCGAGCTTACGAGTAGAGCCACTTAATTCACTTCTTTCTTTCGTTTTAGCTGTTCCTTGACGTTGCGCAGCAAGATACTGCTTAACATCTAAATAAAGCACGTGATCGTTAGGCTCTATTCCAAAGATAGCCTCATTAAGAGTCACCTTCCTTCCAGTCTCCTGACCTTTGATATTTAAAACACTAACTTCCATTACTTTTTGATTAAAACGGTTGAACCATTACATCCAGCAACAGAACCCTTAATAAGAAGGAGATTGTGCTCTGGAATTACCTTTAACACCTGAAGATTTTGAGTAGTAACACGATCACCACCCATTTGACCACCCATGCGCATGCCCTTAAAAACCTTTGCAGGATAAGAACAAGCACCAATTGATCCCGGTTTACGTGCGCGGTCATCTTGACCATGTGTACTTTGCCCTACACCACCAAAACCATGACGCTTAACAACACCTTGAAACCCCTTACCTTTAGAAGTACCAACGATGTCTACAAACTTAGCATCAGAGAAAATCTCAACGGTGAGTGTGTCGCCAAGGTTGTATTCCTCATTAAACTTGAACTCGGCCAAGTGCTTCTTTGGTGTTGTGCCTGCCTTCTTAAAAGTTCCCATCATTGGCTTAGAGGTACGATTCTCCTTAGCCTCTTCGAAACCCAACTGAAGTGCTTTGTAACCATCTTTTTCTTCTGTTTTAACTTGGGTTACAACACAAGGACCAGCTTCGATAACAGTGCACGGAACATTCTTACCGTCGGCACTGAAAACGGATGTCATTCCGATTTTTTTTCCAATTAATCCTGGCATTTCAATACTTACTTTAATTAATTAATAATTTACCTCACTTAAAAATTAGACTTTAATTTCGACTTCTACACCAGAAGGAAGCTCTAATTTCATCAAAGCATCCACAGTCTTAGCGGTAGAGCTATAAATGTCAATAAGACGTTTAAAGTCTGAAAGCTGGAACTGCTCACGCGATTTCTTGTTCACGAAAGTTGAGCGATTCACCGTGTAAATACGCTTGTGTGTAGGCAATGGGATAGGACCACTAACGATAGCACCCGTTGCTTTTACAGCCTTTACAATCTTCTCTGCCGACTTATCAACCAATGTGTGGTCGTAAGACTTGAGCTTAATTCTAATTTTTTGACTCATTGTTCTTTTAATTATAAAACGATTAAATAAGAGCGTAAGAGGCACACTGCTTAAGAGTCATTCGCTAAGCAGCGCCTCTTTGCGCATAAAATATTCTTTACAGAAGCTCTGCGTGTCCGTGAACCTCTTCAAGTACTTCCTTAGCAATGCTTGTAGAAAGTGGAGAATGATGGTCATACTCCATAGAAGATGTTGCACGACCAGAAGTAATTGTGCGGAGAGCTGTCACATAACCAAACATCTCGGCCAATGGAACCATAGCCTTTACGATGCGTGC
>CALBBS010000175.1 GCA_937926845.1 uncultured Atopobium sp.
TTGCATCTACTAAATGCTCGTACATATCTCCAGGGAACTTAGAATCAATAGGAAGCCAAACGGTCTCCCCTGACTCTCCAGGCAACTTAACAGCAAACTCCACGCGCTCAGTAGAGCCAGAAATGGTGGCAACATTCTCTTCATACTGCTCTGGAGAAAGAATGTCTCTTAGAATTGCGCCAAGCTGAATTTCTCCAACAATTCCGCGAGTCTTAACGCCAGAGAGAACTTTCTTTAAGTCTCCAACACCCTCTGCAAGACCGCGCATTTCTCCCAAGCCTTGATGAACTTGCTCAAGTTGAGTAGACACACGCTGGAACGATTGAGTCATACGCTCATCAAGCGTTTTCTGGAGTTTCTCGTCAACGGTCTGACGCATGAGTTCAAGTTTTGCCTCGTTCTCTTTACGCATATCGCTGAGCTGTTTGTCAACAGTCTCTCTAACCTTGCCAAGCTGCTCAGTTGAAGCCTGGGAAGTTGCTTTCATGTTATCATCCACACGACGCTGAAAAGCATCAAAACGAGCATCAAGCTGAGCAATGCGTTGATCAGTCTGCTTTGTCTGATTTTGCAGTGTTGAGGTGAGCTTTTGATCAACTACCTCTCTTACCTTCTCAAGCTTTATATCCATAAGCTCTTGCATTTTTGCCATGTTATCCGTAACACGACGATCCAACTCTTGGGAGCTTCTTATAAGCTCTGCAGATGATGTTTGACTTTGCTCTTGCAGCGTCTTTACTTGCGAGAGCTTAGAGGAAAGTGTGACAAGGCTCACGATAAGCACAATGACAACTACAGCCAAAACTAACAGCACAAGCAAATCCACAAGACTCCCCTAACTCATGACAGAACAAACAAACGCAAACACAGCAAACACAATCTGAGTGTTAGCCAAAAATTCCGTAGATTGCTTCTGCAATGCTATTGGTAATGCTCTCTACGATATTCACAAATGGATTATCGGAATTAACATCTTTATCTCCATAAGGATTAGTGAAGTAATCCCAGAATTCTTCCCAATAGTTTTGCTGGCGGTAATACCTATAGGAATCATCATCTTCAGTACGATCCTGCTTATCATCAACGTTGTTTGTTTCGTTCTTGCTGTTCTTTTCTTTCTCTTTCATAGAAGAAAGCGTCTCATCAGAACCAAGCGTGACGTTGATGGTAAGGCGGTCTTCTCCACGTACGACCTCTACAGGAACGGTCTCTCCAATCTTGTGGGAACGAACGGCAATAATAGCTGCATCAGCAGAAACTACGCGCTCTCCACCAATAGAGACAATAACATCACCCTTTTTAATACCAGCACCCTCTGCAGGACTATCATCAAGAAGGCCTGCTACATACGCACCGTAATCTACCGAGAGATCATTGCGCTTTGCAACTCGAGGAGTAACGGTCTGCATAGAAAGACCAATATAGGCATGCTTAACTTGTTGGCCAGAAAGAATCTGATTTGCAATATCAATGGCATAGTTAACAGGAATTGCAAAACCAATACCAGCAAACGACTGAGTGTCTGACGAGTAAAGCGTGCAAATACCAACAAGCTGACCATTAGAATCAACTAATGCACCACCAGAGTTACCAGGGTTAATAGCAGCGTCAACCTGGATAAGGTTTGCATAGATAGTGGTTTCTCCGCCCTCTGTCTCAAGCATATCTCCACGAGAAAGAGCAGAAACAATACCTGCAGAAACAGAGTGGTCAAGACCAAATGGACTACCAACACTCATAACCCAACTACCAGGAGCTAAGTTATCGGAATTACCAATCTCAATTGGAGTTAGGCTATCTCCTTTAAGATCTGCATGAAGAACAGCCAGGTCAGAGGTTGGATCTGTACCAACAACAGTACACTCATACTCTTTGTCATTAACGGAGATAGAGAACGTATCCATACCCTCAATGACGTGGTAATTGGTAAGAATGTCTCCATTTGTGTTCAATACAACACCAGAACCGGTTGAGCCTGATGAATCACTAGTAGCCTTAACGGACACAACCGAAGGTAAAACCTTAGCAGCTACCGTTTCTGCCGTCTTAGTATCAGTGGGTTCTGCAGCAGGACGAGACGTTGCAGCTTGAGAAATAGTTACCTGACCAGATACTGCAGGAAGCTTAGAAATTCCCTCTCCCAAAGCAATGGTAGGGACACAAGCAACGGCAAAAGCAATTGCACAAGCTGTTCTTTTTACACTTGAGCTTTTGAACATAGACATAAATCCAGTCTGCTTAACTGGCGAGAAACGCTTATAAACAGCGGAATCTGTGGTTAAACCATGTACTTGGTTCTCCATAGACATCCTCCTTAACATCACTTTGATGCAAACAGCTAACGCAAATAATTCTGCGCTAAACACCAATTTTTCAATATGTGTATTCTACCCGTTATACCGGACAAAAATTCGTTTCTCATTATGAGAAAGACGAGCGGGAGTCCTGCTAATAAGTAAGAAGTTTGCAGATCCCATTAAATGCAGTTTGTACCTGCGATTATGCTCTAAACAGATAGCCTACACCGCGCACCGTCTCAAGATGAGCGGCTGCTTGAGGACCAATCTTTGAGCGAACACGCCTTACGTGAACGTCAACTGTTCTGGTACCACCACAGTACTCAAAGCCCCAAACGCGCTGCAAAAGAGCCTCACGCGAGTATGCACGAGACGGATGGGTTGCCAAGAATGACAGCAGCAGATACTCCATATACGTAAGATCAACGGGAGATTCATCGATGTAAACCTGATACGTTGCCAGGTTAATCTTTATGTTGTCAACAATAACCAAATCTCTAGAAGTGCTCTCGGTACCTGGCCACAAAAGCAGCGAACACCTGAGGCTAAACTCCTGGATAGTTGCAGTAGACAAAATAAAATCACTCTTACCCTGAACAGGCAGAACAAACTTAGAAAGATTATCAAGGTCAGCAACAAACAGGCGAGCAATTCCACCATTTTGCGCAGAATAATTCTCAACCGTACTGATAACATCCTGGGAAAGGTCTTTTTGATCAAGAATGATAAGGTCAAACGTGTGACCAGAAGCTGCAGCCTGCGAGAAAGAAGCAGCGTTTGCAAGAGCAATAGACACATCAATGACATGCGAAAGTTCACGCATACGTTCATGTAAGCGTGTCGTTGCAGATACAAGAAGAATATTCTTGTGATGCATCGATTCCCCCTAGGATAAGCTTAATCTTATAAAGCATACCACAAGCTGCGAATAAAGAGCAGATATACCTTATTATCTGCAATTAGGGCGAGAAGATCTTCTCGCCCTAAAATATTTTTTACGTTTGCGTATTAATTGTAAAAAGTATGGGTTTTACGCAATAGCGCCAATGAACTCAGCTGTTCGAGGGTTCTGTGGATTGTTGAAGATGACATCAGGAGTACCTTGCTCAACTACCACTCCCCCTTCCATAAAGACCACGCGATCTGCCACGTCTTTTGCAAAACCCATCTCGTGCGTTACCACAATCATGGTCATACCAGAGTTCTTTGCCAGATCACGCATAACATCCAAAACACCACGGACAAGCTCGGGGTCAAGCGCGGATGTAGGCTCGTCAAACAGAAGCACGTTTGGGTGCATTGCCACAGCGCGAGCAATTGCTACACGCTGCTGCTGACCACCGGAAAGTGCACCAGGCTTAAAGTCTGCTCTATCGGCAAGGCCAACCGCCTCAAGCTGCTTTAGCGCCTCCGCTTCTGCCTCTTCTTTTGACTTTCCTAGAACCTTAATCTGACCAATCATTACGTTCTCTTTGACCGTTAAATGACCAAACAGATTGAATTGCTGAAAGACCATTCCGACATCTCTACGAAGGGCGTTGACCTCAGCTTCATTGGTACCTGTAATCTCTTGATCTTCAATAAGAATATGGCCTGCAGAAGGAGTCTCCAGCAGATTGATACAACGAAGCATGGTGGACTTACCAGAGCCAGAAGGACCAAGTACAACCACTACTTCACCTGGCCAAATAGTCAGGTTAACGTCATTTAAGACAGGCGTTGATCCAAACGACTTATTGAGGTGCTCAATACGAACAATAGGATGTTCACCTGACTCAAAAGCATGGTTAGTAAGCGGCTTATCGCGCTCAAATGCCTCTTGTGCAGCAACTTCAGCATCCAAGGCAGGTTGTTCTGTGTTCGACTTCTTTTTGAAAGAAAAGAAAGACATTAGTTTTCCTCCTTGGAAATAGCTTGAGTCTTACTAGCTGCGGAACTTGCTGTTTTACCTGTTTCTGACTGCTCCATGCGTTTCTCGATAGTGCCAACTACCTTAATAAGTGGCAAGGTAATTGCCAAATAGAACAAGGCAGCCGTCATATATGGCGTCATGTTTCCCGTTGAGGTGGTGAGGTTTTTAGCAAACATCATCAGCTCCATAACACCTACAGAAGAAAGCAGCGAGGTATCTTTGTAGGACGTGATAAAGTCGCTGGTAAGAGGCGGAATAACCCGGCGGATAGTTTGAGGAATGATGATAAACGTCATGGTCTGGAAGCGATTCATACCAAGAGAGCTTGCTGCCTCATACTGACCCTGCGGAATTGATTGAATGCCCGCGCGGAAAATCTCAGAAAGATACGCAGAAGAGTTAATAGCAACCACAATAAAGCCAAGCAAATTAGTGTCCAGATTGATATTTAACATAGGAAGACCAAAGAACAGAATATAAATCTGCAGGAAAAATGGGGTTCCACGCAACAAATTGATATATACCACCGCAAGTGCACGCAGGAGCGGATTCTTGGAAATCTTCAGCAGCGCAAAGCCCATTCCCAGCACAATAGCCACAGGATAGGCGCAAATTACAATTGCAAGGCAAACCAGCCATCCAGGAAAAAGCATCACAACTGAAGAGACAATCAGTTGAGGCTTTAAGAACATCCCCAAAAAGTGGTTGGAATTCCACGCCTCAACCCAAGGCTGAACATCAAGCCAATTCACTAGAGCCTGAACAGGAGTGTTAGAAATAATGGTGATTTCAGGAGAAGAGGCAAGCTTTTGAGTCCCTTGCTCAGTGGTATATGTTCCCTCAACAGTGTACGAACCGCCGTCAGCAGGAAACTTCATGCCGGAAATCTCTACACGAATCAGCTTTTGAGCATCCACCGGCGTTGCAAAAGAAATCACAACCTGCGTTCCCTGGACGCTTGCAGTTGCCTCAATCTTCTCGC
>CALBBS010000176.1 GCA_937926845.1 uncultured Atopobium sp.
GTCCTTCTGCTACTTTCTTCCCAGGCGAGCGTCCTTGGAGCCAGAAGTGCGACATCGCCATGCCGTGCGCAACTCAGAACGAGCTTGAGCTTGCTGACGTGCAGAAACTTGTTGCTAACGGTGCCAAGTACGTCGTTGAGGGCGCTAACATGCCAACCACCCTCGAGGCAACTAATTACCTCATCGAAAGCGGCGTCTTCTTCGCACCTGGCAAGGCTGCAAACGCAGGCGGCGTTGCTGTTTCTGGTCTTGAGATGTCCCAGAACGCCGAGCACCTTTCCTGGACGTTTGAGGAGGTAGACTCCAAGCTGCAGGGAATCATGGAGAGCATTTACACTGCTGCTTCAGAGGCCGCAGCAACGTATGGCCACCCCGGCAACCTGGTCTTTGGCGCAAACATCGCCGGTTTCCTCAAGGTTGCAAACGCAATGATGGCGCAGGGTGTCTGCTAGATTGCATCGCATTTGGCGAGAAACCCGATGTAGCAGCATTTGATCGTCTATCTTCACTGCCGGCTTGGCTTTAACGTAAGATTTAAAAGGACCTTGGTCTCCCAAGGTCCTTTTTGCTCATGCACTAAGCTCTTGAAACAAACGCATTACCTTCGATGAAAAAGCGCCTTGGAGCATCAACGTTTTTACTAATGCCCACACGAGGTGAACCTCCAATCGTTTCTCCTGGCAGCAGGGAAGCAAAGTCCAGAACAAGTGGCTCTACCGTTAGATCATGTCCGTACAGAGCTTTGTCGATGCCAAGTGCAGCGCACACCTTACCTGGTCCGTTAGTGAGGTCTCGCAGCTTGAGCGGATGCTTGCGAGTCCGTTCTGCTTGCTCTTTACCTGCACGTCCCATCTCGCGGAGCTCGCGTATAACCTCAATGCCTTCAAGAGGCTCAACAGCGCGCACTAAGCATCCGCTGCCAAAACCCTCAGGTCCACACACTACATTGCAGCAGTGATGCATTCCGTACGAAACGTAAACGTAGAGATGACCTGCAGGTCCAAACATGGCAGCGTTGCGCTCGCTAGGTCCGCCAAACGCATGACTTGCAGGATCATCTTGGTCGTAAGCCTCGGTCTCCACAATTCTTGCAACTAGTTTGTGTTTCTCGCCATTAAGCGTAATTGTCCTCGTCAGAGTACATCCCAGTAGCAGCGGCGCGGCCACATCTGAGGGATTCTCTAGAAAATCTGGAAACATGCCATCTCCTTTATTGGTTATGCGCTACAATACTACCAACCTTTAAGGACGGTGCGAGACACCGGCAAGGCCCATAGCGTTGAGTGCGCATGTTCGCTGTTGAGCCTCCACAAGGAGTGCTCTTTTTTTATGGCTCGGCATGCTCCTACGCAGATCGGAGAGTATATGAA
>CALBBS010000177.1 GCA_937926845.1 uncultured Atopobium sp.
GCGCAACACCCCAGCGCACGGAGCTGCGACGACGAGCAGATCCTGCGCCCATGATGGATGTGGTGATGACCTGTGTAGTGGAAACTGGTGCTCCAAGTGCAGTCATAATCTCAATTGCAACGGTAGAACTTGTTTCGGCGACAAAGCCAATAACTGGTGTGAGCTTAGTAACGCCATCGCCAACGGTACGCATAATACGACCGCCGCCAATGGAAGTTCCTAGCGCCATAGTTGTAGCGCAGAGAAGTTTGACCCACAGAGGGATACCCATGGAAGGGTCATGTAGACCGGCTGTAACCAGAGCCAACGTGATGATTCCCATAGTCTTTTGGGCGTCGTTATTACCGTGGCTGTAGGCCATAAATGCAGCTGAGAGTACCTGAAGACGATGGAACAGGCCATGTGCCTTTTTAGGTGGCCAATCAGCAAAGATCTCAAATACCAGCTTCATAATGAAGTAGCCCAGAGCCATACCAATGAGTGGTGAAGTAAAGAGAGGAATAACAACCTTTTCCACTACACCAACCCAGAGAATGTGACCAGTGCTACCGGTAAAGACGATGGTCGCGCCAATAAGGCTGCCAATGAGTGCATGTGAAGATGAACTTGGGATTGAGAGCCACCAGGTAAAGAGGTCCCAAACAATGGCGCCCATCAGTGCAGCAAAAATTACATAGAGCTGAAGCTGAATATTAACCAGACCAGATGCAATGGTCATGGCAACTTTCTCGCTCATAAGCGCGCCAATAAAGTTCATGATAGCCGACATGATAATTGCTGTGCGTAGAGGCAAAGCCTTGGTATACACCGTGGTAGCAATAGCATTTGCGGTGTCATGGAAGCCGTTAATGAACTCAAATATCAGAGCGGAAACAAATACCGCAATAAGCAAGACGCTAGCCATTTTTCACAATGACATTCTGAACAGCGTTTGCAACGTGCTTGCAAGCGTCAAGGGTAGACTCGAGCCTGTCCATAAGGCTCTTCCACTTAAGAACCTCAATTGGATCATCAACATTTCTGAAGATAGAGCTCAAAGCGTTGCGGTAAACGACATCGCCCTGGTCCTCATACTCATTTGCAGAGCGTGTATGGCGAATGACCGAATCGTCCTTATGATAATCAGGGAGACGATCAAAGGCCTTTTGAAGCTCCTCTGATGCAAACAGAATCAGATGTGCCACCTGAACTGCCTCTGGACGCATCTCTTTAATGTCATACATGCTGAGGTGTGCAGAGACACTTTCAATGCCATCTGCAATCTCGTCCATAAGCAGAGCAAGGCGCGAGATATCCTCGCGATCAAATGGCGTGATAAAAGACGTATTAAGAGTGGAAATGATCTTTCCTACCTGATCATCGCAGAGTGTCTCGTAGTTCTTAATCTGAACCTCATAATCTTCAGGGCTTGGGAAGGACTCAATATAAGAAACAAAGAGTTTAGCTGTAGAAACAATCAATGCAGAAAACTCAGAGAACATGCTATAAAACTCATCTTCTCTACGAGAAACTCGGCTCATATAACGCCCTTCACTTGGACTTTTTGATTAAACACACAGACATTGTTAGTATAGTCCTTTAAGGCACATATACTGGGGATAATGACAATTTCAAACTCTCTATAGAGAGCAGGTCATTCATAATAAGATATGGATTAGGGAGGTCAAATTATGCGAGAAAATCTGCAACGAACTAGCGAATATCCTCTTTAATAGTTGGGTAAGAACCAGAAATCTGTATGTTAGGCATGGGAGGTTACTTTACATGACGAAAAAGCGCGTACTTTCTTTTGACGAGAACTTCTTCAACAAGCTAGGTCACTTGGGTAGCATTCTATCAGTCATGATGTATGTTTCTTATATTCCTCAGATTACCAATAATCTTGCTGGTAATAAAGGCAGCTTCATCCAGCCACTAGTTGCCATGATCAACTGCATTGTTTGGTTTATCTACGGTGCTTTCAAAAAAGAGCGAGATATTCCTATTATGATTGCTAACGCGCCTGGTATTCTCTTTGGCCTTGTTACCGCAATTACAGCGGTGTTATAGTCTGACAACCAGTCATACCCATCAACCTAATAAAACTCAATGATAGAGACGGCTAATATGGCACTTGTCAGTTTCTTTAAAGTTGTCTATATTCCCATGGTCGTCCTGTATCTCATAGCGGCATATGTCCTTCTTGCAAAGCAAAGCTTGAACAAAATCTTTAAGCGCACAAATTTTGACCTCTTCCGCGGTGGAGTGCTCGCGCTTTATTACATTATTATTGCTATGGTCTTCTTTGTAGACATAATGCTTCTTACCACTAAAACTGTAGTTAAACAGCAATTCCTTATTCCCTATGTTGTTGGAATTGTTGCTATTACTGTTACGTGCGGAATTTTTACGCAAATTGCAAAGCGCTCTAAGTCAGAACGTTTTATTACCATCAGAGACTTGATTGTTCCACTTATTTGGCTTGCTTCCTCATTTATTTATACACAAACAACATTTAGTCTTTTGCTTGCAGCAAAATAGCAACGCTCGGTTGTTCCATCACTATTCAGAGGGCTTCTCGCCTTTAGGCAGCTCTTTGTTTTTAACATCCTTCTGAGTGCCAGTGACTTTCTTACGATGCTCTTTGAGGAATCTTCCAAGCGGAGCAATAATTATAAAGTGATTAACAAATGCTCCGCAGGTAGCCAGTAAAGCCGCAACCAATGCATTCACGTAAGGATGCCATGCTGGGAAGAACTGAACCAATACTTGCTGAATTGGAAAAGCCCAAAGGAAGATACCATAGGACAGCTCAAACTTTGTGCCAAATTTACTAAAGTGGTTGCCCATTCCGTATGCAAGGCAGAAGCAAGCAATAGGGAAAACCGTCAGCATTGCCAGATTATCGATGCCGCCGAAAACCATAACAAACCACAGAACAATCGTCGCAAGGCCCAAAACAGGCGAGATAGTAATATGGTCTCTGAGCACCCAAATCAAAACACCCAAGTAAAACAGAAGAACCGCACGCACAACGCTTAGCTGAAGCGGAGAAAACTTCACGTAATACACTGCTGCCAACGCAAAAACAGGTACCGAGAGTAGCAAAAATTTCTTCTTATCAAACTTGGTGAGTTTATAGCTGATAAAACACAGAATGTAGCAGATAAACTCAACGGGAAGTGTCCACAGCGCAGCATTGACCACGTCGCCCGAAGGATTGTTGGTAAACACTCCTGGCAACTGATGAATCATAATCAAGACACCATTAAGCAGGTACTTGTACGTCTGTGGATTAGTAAAATACTCCACAGGTGAAAGCGTTGAAAGCATTGGACCAAGCACAAACGAAGTCAAAATAACAACAAATAGAAGCTCGGGAAAAAGCCTCAAAATGCGTGCCGAGAAGAACTTTTTTGCCTCAGGGTAATGCTCGCAACTACGGGCAATCAAAAACCCGCCAAAGAGAAAAAAGACACCAACAGCAACACCGCCAGGGCTCAAACGATCCCCTGTTAGCTTCAGCAAATGGCTGCCAGCATCGCCGCCCAAAACCACCGAGTAGCAGTGAGAAACAATAACCATCAGCGCAGCAACAAACCTCATAAAGTTCAGGTTGTTGACACGCGATGTTGCTACGTCGCTGAGCTTAATCTGAGCATTTCTCGCCATTTACTTGCCTAACTCTATACGAACCTTTTGACCCTCAACGTGAACTTTGTCCTGGGCAAAGAGCTGCAAAACCTCTGGATACAGCTTGTGCTCTACCTGGTGAATTGCCTCTTCAAGCTGGTCAACGGTCCAGCCCTCTTCAACCACAACGGGTCGCTGAGCAATAATGGGGCCGCGGTCGTAATCGGCGTTTGCCAGGTGAACGGTGACGCCCGTCACCTTGACGCCGTACTCATACGCATCCTGAATAGCATGTGCACCACGGAAGCTTGGCAGCAACGC
>CALBBS010000178.1 GCA_937926845.1 uncultured Atopobium sp.
AGATGGGCGACAGACTTTCGTTTATGCCTTCTGGAGAGACCTGGATTGACGTGGTGCCTCGTGGTGTGAACAAGGCTACAGGACTTGAGCAGATTCGCAGGTACTATGGCATTTCTCGCGACGAGATTGCCGTCTTTGGCGATTCCATGAACGACTACGCTATGCTGCGTTATGCGGGCACTGCTTACGTTATGGACAATGCTCGCTACGCACTAAAGACGATTGCCTCCAAGGTTATTGCTCCTAACACTGAGCAGGGCGTTCAGAAAGAAATGCGTCGTATTCTGGAAGAGCTGGCGTAGGATTTGGCGCCGTTTACCAAATTGTTCAGCATGACCATTTGGCGATAATTTCATACCGTTAGCCCCGTTCCTTTCTAAGTTTGATGGACTTATTTCGAGAGTCGAAATAAGGTAGTACAGACAGAAATGGAGAGGAGGGGACACGTATGTCAATTGTCAGCACTAAAGATATTGCATATTCCAATAAACGTGCCGTTATTAAAGCATTGTGCGAGAAAAACGCTCTGTCTCGTGTTGAATTGGCTCGTGAATTATCTCTTTCTCCTAGTACCGTTACTACTATTGTTCAAGATTTACTTCAGTCAAAAATGGTTGAAGAAAGCTCAGAGCGCGTAGTAACCGCTGGTAGATCAAAGACGCTTCTGCAACTTGCTCCAGAGTTTGGTCTCTTGGGACTTGTTACAGTTTCTCGCCAGAGTCAGGAACTTATACTCGTTGACATGGCTCTTAACGAGTTCGCTCGTACCACGCTGTCAGAAGAGGCTCCTTCGGGAGAAACTCTACTTGAAGGCATTAAAACTGCTTTTACAAGGCTTATTGTTGACGGCGCAATTCTTAAGGGAATTGGAGTTCTGCTTGAGGGCGATGTACTTGAATCAGAGCTTTCCGTCATGTATTCAACGGGTCATGATTCGGCAACAATTTCCCTGGTACAAGCATTAGAGAGCGCCTTCAGGGTAGTGGTGAAGCAGTTTGAGCAGAGTGACTTTGCTCTTTCTCAAGTAGAGGGCTCAAACAATATTGAGGATGTTTCTTCATACTTACATCTTTCATTTGGCACTCGAGTTGTAGCTCAAGTCGTCAGCAATAATATCCCTCTTCCTATGAAAGAGGGCCTAAACGCAGACGTTACTCAGCAACTTATAAACGCAGATGGTCTACAGCTTGATAAATTAGTGAGCCTTATTAGTGCAGTTCAGAGTTTGTTTTCTTTGGATGCTGTGGTTGTATCCGTACCTGAAGAAGAGGTTTCTACTTCTTTGGTTACGACGGATGTGTCGCAAAAGTCACTGGCAATTCCCGCACTTCTGGCTCAAAAGTTTAATCAGTTTGAAGTATTTCCAAAGCTAATCGTAACAAGAATGACTTCAAGAAACTTACTCAAGGATGCCATTTCTGCTCTAAGATTTGCGTGTCTTTGTCCAGAAACTGTCCAGCTTTGGAAACGAGTGCTTGTTTCTGGTTGGCGTCCAGTAAGTTCTACGTAGTAAATCGGTAAGACTTACGCAGGTTATGTGCAGGAAACCAGCAAGGCTTGCGTAAAAAGCCAGCAAGGTAGATGTAGGGAAGTAGTACGCTATGTGCCGCGCTGGAACAAAGGTGTTTCTCGACTTTGTCTGCTCATCAAAGTCGTTAACACGGTGCTCATGCATCTATAGAAGTACGTGTAGGTTGTTTGAAGGAGAGATAGCTGCACTTGCTATCAAACAATGTGTTCCTAAGGAGGAAACATGGTTCAGGGTATTTTGATCCTCTTAGTCTTTGTGGCCGTAGCTGCATTGATGATGACCAAGAAGATCCCAACTCTGCTTGCCCTGCCACTGATGGCCATTTTGATTTGTGTCATCGCAGGCGTTCCAATGTTTGGAAAAGATGGTGACGGAAAAGAAATTGGCTGGCTAACATCAGTATTTGAAGCTGGAACCGTTCGCATGGGTGCCGCAATCATGGCTGTCATTTTTGGCGCATGGTTGGGTCAGTTGATGAACAAGACTGGTGTTACAGAGACAATCATCAAGAAAAGTGCAGAGCTCGGCGGTGATAAGCCTCTGGTAATCACCTTGATTATGTCTGTTGCAGTTGCAGTTCTCTTTACTACACTTTCTGGCTTGGGATCCATCATCATGGTTGGCTCAATTGTCCTGCCAATTTTGATTTCTGTTGGTGTTCCTGCAGCTAGTGCAGCATGTATCTTCTTGATGTCATTCACCACTGGTTTGGCACTCAATATTGCAAACTGGACAACCTTTGCTAAGCTCTTCAACCTTGATATTGCTCAGGTTCAGGGCTTTGAGGTCTATCTAGCTGTAGCAACTGGTATTGCTACTTTGATCATGATCGTTGTTGAGTTCAAGCGTAACGGCATTAAGTTTGCCTTCAGCGCTCCAGTTGCTGAGCAGAGCAACTCCAAGCAGCTCACCGGTGTTGCTGGTGGTCTTGCAATGTTGACTCCACTCATTCCTATTGTGCTTGTTGCTTTCTTGAAGGTTCCTGTTACCCCAGCATTTACCGTTGGTATTCTGTGGTGCCTGCTGTTTACCTCCAAGAGCTTTAGCAAGGCAATGAACCTTCTTGCAAAGACTTGCTATGACGGCATAACCGACGCTGGTCCTGCAATTATCCTGATGGTTGGCATTGGTATCCTTTACCTTGCAGTTACCAACCCAACGGTTAAGGCAGTTCTTAACCCATTCCTGCTTGGCATCATGCCACAGAATCTTGTTGCATACATCATCTTCTTTGCGGTCCTCTCGCCATTGGCTCTGTATCGTGGACCTATGAACATGTTTGGTCTTGGTTCTGGCATCGCAGCTCTTATCATTGGCCTGAACACCTTGAATCCCCTTGCTGTCATGGGCGCATTCCTGGCTGCAGAGCGCATCCAGGCAGGTGGCGACCCAACCAACACCCAGAACGTTTGGACTGCAAACTTCTGCGAGGTTGACGTCAACACCGTTACTCGTAAGATGCTTCCTTACCTCTGGGCAGTTTCCATCTTTGGTGTAATTCTGTCTGGTGTTCTGTACTTCTAAGTTCTGACCTTGGGGCGAGAAGACCCTCTTGTTGTGGTCTTCTCGCCTCGTTTTATCTTTGCAGCTGATGGATTGCTGTAAATCAAGGAGGAAACGTGAAAGTTCGTATTGGAATCGACGTTGGCGGAACATTTACTGATGCTGTTGCCATCGACAATGATACGTACGAAATTATCGGCACGGTTAAAACACCTACTACGCACACTGCTGAAGCAGGTGTTGCAGCAGGTATTGTGCAGGTGCTTCATGGTGTTATGGAGCAGCACAACATCAAGCCTGAAGATGTTGTCTTTATTGCTCACGGTACTACCCAAGCAACAAATGCCCTGCTTGAGGGCGATGTTGCACAGGTTGGTATCGTAACGCTTGGTAGTGGTCTTCAGGGAGCCAAGAGCAAGAGTGACACCAATGTTGGCGATATTGAACTTGCTGCCGGTAAATTCCTGCGTACCAAAAATGCTTTTGTAGATACCTCTTCTGATGTTGAAGCTGGCATTAAGAGCGCAATCGAGCAGCTTTTCTCGGATGGTTCAACTTCTTATGTTGCCGCCGAGGCATTTAGTGTAGACGATCCAACTAATGAGAATGCTGTTATTGCAGAGTGCTCTGAGAGAGAACTTCCTGCTACGGCTACAAATGACATTTCTAAGCTTTACGGCCTGGCTATTCGTACTCGTACAGCAGTTGTTAACGCTTCCATCATGCCAAAGATGCTCGAAGCTGCAAACATGACTGACAAGAGTATTCGCGAGGCAGGCATTGAGTCACCACTTATGGTTATGCGCTGCGACGGCGGTGTTATGACTGTTGATGAGGTGCGCCATCGTCCAATCCTAACCATTCTTTCTGGTCCTGCAGCTGGTGTAGCTGGCGCTTTGATGTATGAGAAGCTTACCGATGGCCTATTCTTTGAGGTTGGTGGCACTTCTACCGATATTTCTTGCGTTAAAGACGGCAAGGTTATGGTCAAATACGCAGAAGTTGGTGGACACAAGACGTACCTCTCGTCACTAGATGTAAGAACCGTTGGTATTGGTGGCGGTTCTATGGTGCAGATTTCTGATGGTAAGGCCGTTGACGTGGGACCTCGTTCTGCTCACATTGCTAATTTGGATTACGAGGTATACACCGACGCAGAAAAAATTGTGAATCCGCGCCTGGTTGCTGTTCGTCCTATGGATGGAGATCCTGAGTACGCAGCTATTGAGTGTGATGGTGGACTTCGCGTTTGTCTGACCATGGCTGGTGCTGCAAACCTTGCAGGCTTTGTTCCTGAGGGGGATTACGCCTACGGTTCTGTTGAGGCTGCTCGTGCAGCTTGGGCTCCTCTTGCAGAGAATATGGGCATGAGTGTTGAAGAAGCAGCAGCTCAGGTCCTTGCTTTTGCCGCAAAGAAGAACGGTGCTGTAGCAGAACAGCTTATGAAAGACTACGGCATGGACCCTCGCACAACCGTTTACGTTGGCGGTGGCGGTGGCGCCTCTACTGTTGTGCCACACTTGGCAAAGACCATGGGTCATACGTTCCGCATTGCTAAGAATGCTCCTGTTATCTCAACCATCGGTGTTGCTCTTGCCATGGTCCGTGATATGGTTGAGCGCAGCGTTACCAACCCAACCGACGATGACATTGTCAGCGTTAGGCGCGAGGCAGAAGCTCGTGCTATCAAGATGGGTGCAGCTCCTGGAACCGTTGAGGTTACCGTTGAGGTGGATACTCAGCGCCACGTTGTCCGTGCAATTGCTGTTGGTGCCACTGAGCTGCGCAGTAAAGACGTTAATGCCACACGCTTGAGCGCAGACGAGCTTAAAAAACTTGTAGTAGAGAACCTTGGCGAGGGTGCAGATAACGTTTCCGAGGTTGCTCACTCTTCTGAGCTCTTTGCTTACACTGCAACCACTACAGAAAAGAAGCTCTTTGGTCTTCTCACCAAGAAACGCACAGCTCTTCGTCTTATTGATTCCGAGGGTGTTATTAGACTTCAGCGTCCTAATGCCGACGTACTCCAAGAGACCATTAGTTCTTGGCGCAAGGGAGTAACAGCCCTGGTAGAGGACTTGACCGTATACAACGACGGTGGAGCCAATCTACCAAATGTCTATGTAGTAGTTGGCAAGCGCGTCATCGATCTGTCCGGAATGACTTCACTTGAGCAGATTTTGAGCCTTGCAGCAGTGGAGTTGGGCGGCTATCCGTCCGACGAGCCTGTTATCATCGCTGCTACACTTCGTTTAGGTGATTAAACTCACATGCAGAACGCAGATCACACTTTGGCGAGAAAATCAGTGGACCTTGGAGCAGAGTCTAATGTTGGCTCTGCTTCACGGTTTCCGTTTCCAACTAAAGAGCTTGCACGTAAAGAGCTTTCGTGGGATCGCTTTGCTGCTCGTATTCCTGAAGAGGATAAAGAGCGCGTGATTGATTTGGCTTGGTCAAAAGGTGAACGTGCTGCACATATGGTGTTTGAGGAGTCAAACGGTCAAAGTAATTTCTTTAAAATCTGCAAAGATGCAGGCATGACAATTATCAAAAAAGATATTGATTGTGTGTATGGAAACCAGCGTTATTTCAGCGATTATGTTTCTGGTACAAAAGAAATCACACTCTATGAGCAATCATGTGCGCTGTGGGCAAATCAAAATCAACTTGAGGTACATGAAGCCCTAAATCTTATTTTGATGCATGAGTTTTTTCATGTTTTGGAGACAACACGGCTTGGATTAACAAGCAAAGAATACCTTGTTCCACTGTTTACTATTGGCCCTTTTAAACTGGGAAAAACGGGCATTCACGCACTGTCTGAAATTGCAGCACATGCGTTTACCAATACTTACTACGAATTGCTACATAACACTTCTGGCACAGGAGGAAACAATGAATCATAAAGAGATTACCTGGAACAACCTACAGATTCCTGTTGTTGGAAGTTTTGATGTAGTTATAATTGGCGGCGGCGTTTCTGGATCTGCCTGTGGAATTCGTTGCGTAAGTGAGGGTCTCTCTACACTTATTGTGGACAAGTCAAATCTGCTTGGAGGCTCTGCTACACGAGCGCTTGTATGCCCGATGATGCCGTCATATGTCCGCCATTTGCCAGTTCTTTCTGCCATCGAGCAGCAGCTCTTGGCTTCAGGTGACGCTACGCGTGACGATTACACTACCATGATCTGGTTTGCTCCTGAGCGTTTGGGAGAAGTGTATGAGCAGCTCTACACCACTAAAGGTGGACAAATCCTCTATGACACGTCTCTTGTAGCTGCGGTTCTATCTGATGCTGATGACGAGAAAACCATCACGCACGTTATTCTCGCCTCAACAGAAGGTTTGATTGCAGTAGCTGCTCAAACGTGGATCGACGCATCGGGTGATGCAGTTTTGTCTAGAGCCGCTGGTGTACCAGTTGCAGCTGGTGATGAGGATGGTATCAATCAGGTTTGCAGTCTGCGTTTTACCATGGGTGGCATTGATGTGGAGCGCTATAGAGACTATGTACTCTCACTTGATGATCACTTCTCGCCATTGGTTGAGGGATATTTCTTCGAGTCCGCAATGGTTGCGGGTAAGAATTTTAAGTTGGAGCCAAAGTTTCGTGAGGGAATTGAAGCAGGCTTTCTTGAAGAGGAGGACTTGCGCTATTACCAGATCTTCTCGCTTCCTGGAAAGCCTGGTTGCATGGCGCTGAATTGTCCGCACATTGCAAGCATGCGCAAAAACACCTCTGGAGCTGCGCGTTCTAACGCAACAGTTGAGGCACATGCTCGTATTCGTCGCCTTGTTACGTTCTTGCAGCGCATGATGCCTGGATTTGAGCAAAGCTACCTTATGGAGCAGGCTTCATTGTTAGGTGTTCGTGAGAGCTGGCGTGTTGAAGGTCAGACAATGCTTACCGAGGAAGATTACGTCAACCAGGCTCGATTTGACGACGGTCTTGTTCGCGGCGATTGGTACATTGACGTTCACTCCAATAAGAGCGGACTCTTTCACAAAAACACCTACGAGCAGGGTGACTATTACGAGATTCCATTCCGGTCGATGGTCACCAAACACATCAACAACCTGGGTGTTATTGGTCGATGCATCTCTACGACGTTTTTGATGCAGGCAAGCGTTCGCATTATCCCAACGGTCACTGATATGGGAGACGCTATGGGTACGGCATGTGCTCTGGCAAAACAGACGTCAACACCACTCGCTCAGCTAGATGGCGTGGCGGTCCGTGCTGAAGTTGAACAAATGAATGAAGAAGTGAAATCAGCAGCCAAATCAATAGAAGACAAAGTTGAGAA
>CALBBS010000179.1 GCA_937926845.1 uncultured Atopobium sp.
AAAATACCGACCTCCTAATCGTTAGATTTTGGTCTAACTTTTGGGGGTCGGTACAAAATCGGAACTCCTTTTTTATGCCGATTCTTTGTGAGTTTGAGTTGAGTTGCGTTATCTATCAGGCTCTCCTTCAATGGAGTTGAGCATGTCAAAGTAGACGTCATCTTTAGTCATAATTCCAAGGTTCATCATGAAGTTCTTAGCCACACTGAAAAGCTCTGCATCAAGCGAGGCTCGCGTACCATCCAAGAAAATAGTAGAGACTTCATCTGTCGGAGCAACCGGAATTTTATTTTCTATGAGCGTGGTGTAAATCTCATCATCGCTCAGTTCATCGCAGCTAAACTCAGGCTCTGTTTGCGCAAGAATAGCCGTCTCGGTACCAATAATAAACGTAGCACCTGGTAAAAACTTAAGAGCAAACTGATAACAGGCTTGGGCGGCTTTCAGATGCCTGAGTCTCCATTGGAAGAATGCCATGCGATAATAGCCAAACCCAATACTCTCGGGGTCATGGGCAAGAAGCAGGAGCTTCTTGAGCTCATCTGCCGCTGCAGTAATGTCCAGCGACTCCTCAAGACAGTGGGAGAGGTGTAGCCTTGCACTCATGCTAAGAGGAGCAATCTCAACAGCCCTTCTCGCGTGCTGAAGAGCACTTTGAGTTTGTCCTTGGAGTGTCTGAGCAATAGACATCAAAAGGTGCGCTTCAAAGTAAGACATAGGAGCTAGGCGAGTATTTTTCTCGGGATTAGAGAGAATTCTGTTGTAGAGCACTCGATCGACGTAGTTCATAAATACACGCCACTGAGTGGTGGTTGTATCTGTGTAGGTGTTATTTCCATCAACGGAGTCCAGCGCTTCACGTAGGAGTAGTTCTGCGTCTTGATAGTTTTTCTCGCCAATAAGACGCTGGGCCTTGGTAACCGCCAAGGAAAGAACGCCTCCGTCAACAAACTCTTCTGAAATAGCCTCAAAGTCATCTTCTGCAAGCGTACCCTTAATAAAGCGAGAAACCACGCGTTCTCCCGCTGCTCGCACCGTAGGATCGGTGGAGTTTGCGGTATACGACAAGATAGTACGAACGTTTTCTTCTGTAGAAGAAGAGATGTTGCGCAAAATTTTGGTGATAATTTCTTCTCGCGCCTGACCTTCATCAATAGAAAGCCCCGACACTTCATCGGTGCCTAGTGCATGAGCTGCGACGCTATCAAGACGTTTTTGAGACGATTCAACAAAATCGTACCTACTTGGTGGACAGAAAATCTCATCATCTAAGGTAAAGAGTGGATGAACTGCATGAAGAATACCATCTGCCTCGTCAATTTGCGCGTTCCAGTGCCGATAGACAGAAAGCGGATTAGTCTCTTCTGTAATGTTTGTATCTTCAAATTGGTTTCGAGTAATGTGAAACGAGAAAAGGCAGGCATGCAGCTTGTTTGTATTGCATATGCCAGAGAGCCATACCTCGTTAATCCTCTGCGAGCTTCTAAAAGCACTTGCGGTGATGAGCATACCAAGGTGTAAGTTGTAAGTGGTTGCCGCTCGGTTGAGGTCATCAAAGGTTGCTTCTTTGATACTTCCATCTGCGCCAAGAAAGCTTCTTGGAAACTGCTCTGGAAGGGCCAGGTGTACCCTTAAGGCGGCAATTCCCTTGTGTACGTTGGTCCTAAACTCAGTGACAAGACGCTGAGATAGACGCAGGCTTTCAATGTGTAGAGAGATGGCTTTGCGGACAACCCATTCGCCATCTTCTTGGGTGCTTTGAGTAGTGGCACAACGAGGGCGTGATTGTTTCATCATGGTAGAAACAATCTTTTGTTCAAAAGCAAGTAGATCAAGCTCAGATGCCATATTTGCATCAAGAAAGTATCGCTCTGCAAAGAGGGCGGTGTTTAGTGCGCTTTCAATAGTAAGAAGCTGAATCTTCTGCTCATAAGAAAGTGCTTTTTGATTAGCGCGCAGATAAAAGAGGCCATTGGTACGCAGACGTACCACCCGACAGGGGATAGTACTATCTTGCATGCCAAGGACGCCGGCATCTTTTAGTCTTTGAGCTAAATGCAGTTCAAAATCGCTTGGCGGAATAGCAACAGACCCACCTTTTCGATGAGAATCTTTCTCACGCAAAAATGCTGTAGTTACAAGATGTTTGAGCACTTCAAGAGGGGTAGTGGACTCTGTAAGCGTAAGAGAAAGAGCTTCAATATTGAGCTTAGTATGCCAACCAGTCTGATCAATAGAACCAACATGTTGATTATTTTGAGCAGCGTCTAGAGACTCATCAGGCAGAACGTCTGTATTGACGAGAGACGGATAGAGTTTTCCAAGCCTGTTTCTTCCAGGTTGCTTAGCTTCTGGATTATTTTCCTGACGAGTCATCATACACCTCCCAAGTTAGGCATATAGATTCATCTATAGTTAACTATATACCTTTGCTGGTGTACGATATTTCAGCTGTCAATAGTTAATTCGGCAGGCGAGAAGAAAATGTCATTGACTGGTTAGTTTTGCGCCATGAACGGTATACTCACATACGTAGATGATTGGATTGACATGGCAATAATGCAAAACGTAACTGATACAAACAAAGCATTGGTAGCTTCTGATGTAGTTTCAGATCTGCAAAATCGCTCACTTATTATTTTTGACTTTGATGGGACTATGGCAGACACGTTGCCCACCATTGTTTCTACCGCAAAGATGGCAATGAATGATTGTGGTCATACTGACTTTGACGAAGCTGATCTCAAAAAACTTGTGGGTCCGCCATTTCCGTATGCATTTGAGTTGGTCTTTGGTCTGAGTCATGAGGACGCTGCTGCCGTTACTAAGCGCTATCGTGAGCTTTATGTGACTACTGGTAGGTGGCCTCTATTTGAGGGCATGAGAGACCTCATTAATGACCTTCATGCCGCCGGTAAAAAAGTAGCAGTGGCAAGCTCAAAGAACCAGCCCATGCTTGAGATGGGGCTTAGGGATAACAACCTTATTGGTGTTCTTGATACCTATGCTGGAAGAATAGATGAGACAGCAACTGATAAAATCACTGCTATCGCTCACGTTATGCGCCAGCTTGGCTTTGATGCTTCTGAAAGCGTCATGATTGGCGACCGTCGTTTTGATATGGAAGCAGCATTCCCAAATAAGATTCCGTGTGTTGGTGTTTTGTATGGAAAAACGACCAACAAACAGGAGCTTATTGATGCGGGAGCGGTTGCAATTGTAGATACGGTAGAAGATTTACATCACGTTCTTCTCGCCTAAGAAGTTGTTACATCCACAAAAAACGCCTTGTCACCAAGATGACAAGGCGTTTTGCGTTACACAGGCCAATTGTTACTCAAGCTCAAAGGCTCCCGTGTAGAGCTGGTAGTACGTTCCTCGTTTGGCGAGAAGTTCGTCGTGTGTACCGCGTTCAATGATGTGACCGTGGTCAAGAACGACAATAACATCTGCGTTTCTAACCGTAGAGAGACGGTGTGCAATAACAAAGGTAGTGCGGTCGTACATGAGGGCGTCCATACCGCGTTGAACAATAGCCTCAGTACGAGTGTCAATACTGGAGGTAGCTTCGTCCAGAATCATAACTGGTGGATCTGCGACCGCCGCACGAGCAATGGAGATGAGCTGACGCTGACCCTGGGAAAGTGCGCTGCCGTTATCCTTGAGCATAGTGTGATAGCCGTCTGGAAGGCGCCTAATGAAGTCATCAGCGCCAGCAAGTTTTGCAGCCTTTACACAGTCCTCATCGGTGGCATCAAGACGTCCATAGCGAATGTTGTCTAAAACGGTACCTGTAAAGAGGTTAACGTCCTGAAGAACAATGCCAAGGGCGCGACGAAGAGCGCTCTTCTTAATCTTGTTGATATTAATACCATCGTAGCGAATCTTGCCGTCTTCAATGTCATAGAAGCGATTGAGCAGGTTGGTAATGGTTGTTTTACCAGCACCTGTTGCACCGACAAAAGCAACTTTTTGTCCAGGTTTTGCATAAAGAGAAATATCATGCAGCACGGTGTGACCTGGCTCGTAGCCAAAGTCAACGTCAAAGAGGCGAACGTCTCCCTTAACAGGGGTGTAGGTAACAGTGCCATCACTGTGTGGATATTTCCAAGCCCAGTAACCGGTACGGTACTCAGCTTCTTGAACTTTACCGTCGATGGTTTCTGCATTGACCAAAGTGACATAGCCTTCATCGGTCTCTGCTGGCTCATCCAGCAACTCAAAGACACGATTAGCGCCAGCTATACCCATAACAACAGAGTTAATCTGGCCAGAAATTTGATTAATCTGTGCAGAGAATTGACGCGTCATATTGAGGAAGGGGACCGCTACTGCAATGGTGAAAGGTAGTCCAGAAAGTGAAATATTCTGAATATTCAGAGTAATAAACACGCCAGAAACTACGGCAACCACAACGTACATGATGTTACCCAGGTTATTAAGAATGGGCATAAGCGTGTTTGCGTAAAGGTTTGCATTCCTTGAAACAACCATCAAGTCATCATTGATCTTGTCAAAAGATTCGATAGTTTCTGCCTCATGACTAAAGACCTTAACGACCTTCTCGCCATTCATCATTTCCTGAATGTGGCCCTCTACATCTGCTGTGGTCTTTTGAGTTTTAACAAAGTTCTTTGCAGACTTACCGCCAAGATTTTTGGTTGCAAGAGCCATTAAAGAAACGCCAAATAGAACAACCAGGGCCATTAAGACACTGTAGTAGAACATGATAAACACTACTGCGATGATTACTACAAAGGTAAAGAGGAGGTTTGGAAGACTGGTACCAATCATCTGGCGCATGGCATCAATATCGTTTGTGTAATAACTCATGATGTCGCCATTGAGGTGCGTATCAAAGTACCTAATGGGCAAGTCCTGCATGTGCGAGAACATTTTTGAGCGCCATTTTTGTAGTGCACCCTGGGTAATAATAGCCATACCCTGGGTAGAGATGATGTTTGCAAGAAGTCCAATGACATAGAAGGTGGCGAGAAGTGCTACGTTCTGGAAGACCAATCCCTCCGCAGAACTCCAGTCGCCAGTATCAATAAAGTTAGAGATGATGGAGAGGATTCGTTCTAAGAAAACACTTGGAAGCGCCTGCATAATTGCCTGGATGACAGCACAAAGCAGTGCTATAGGGAGAAGGATAGGGTAGAACTCCCAGAGCATTTTAATGGTACGGGTAAGAATTTTTCCCACGGGAAGCTTTGGCCTTGTGCCATTTGTTTCTACTGTCTTACTCATGAGAAGTCACCTCACCTTCCTGGGACTGGTTTTCATCAACACTTTGTTTATTCTGTGAGAAGTACACCTCGCGGTAGATTGGGTTATCTTTTAGGAGTTCTTTATGTGTACCAATGGCATTAATGCGGCCGTTATCCAGAACAATAATCTTGTCAGATTCTTCAATACTGGATGTACGCTGAGCAATGATGATCTTGGTAGTATCGGGTAGATAATTCTTGAGACCCGCGCGAATCAAAGAATCAGTCTTTGTATCAACAGCGCTGGTAGAATCATCAAGAATCAGTACTTTTGGTCGCCTGAGCAGTGCACGTGCAATGCAGAGGCGCTGTTTCTGGCCACCAGAAACATTATTGCCACCCTGCTCAATATGAGTCTCATACTTATCTGGGAAGGTTTGAACAAAACTATCTGCTTGAGCAAGTTTGGCTGCCTCAAGAATCTCTTCATCGGTAGCGTCAGGGTTACCCCAGAGAAGATTTTCTTTAATAGTGCCGCTAAAGAGTACATTTTTCTGAAGAACCATAGCAACAGCGCTTCGAAGGGTGTCGATGTCGTATTCTCTGACGTCATGTCCACCAACAGAAACGCTACCAGTAGTTACGTCATATAGACGAGGAATAAGCTGAACCAATGTGGACTTAGCAGAGCCAGTACCACCGATGATGCCAATGACCTCACCAGAGTTAATGTGAAGGTTTACGTCAGACAGGGCTTCTCGTCCCTCTGGTCCAGAATAGGAGAATCCAACGTTTTCAAAATCAATAGATCCATCAGCAACCTCGGTAAGAGGGTTTTCTGGGTTGTTAATGGTGGAAGTTGCAAGTAATACCTCACAGATACGACGAGCACCTTCTTCTGCGATGATGATCATGGCAAAAACAAAGGAGAGCATCATAAGCGACATGAGCATCATAAAGCCATAGGTGATAAGGGAAGAAAGCTGGCCAACACCAAAGGCAGTACCCTGAGAAGAGACAATAAGGTAAGAGCCAAAGTAAAGAATCAAAACAAAGAGAACATAAATAGTAAAGTTCATAAAAGGAGAGTTCAGAGCCATAAGTCTTTCGGCGGCTGTGAAGTCTTCTCGCAGCTCTTCTGAAGCTTTATTAAATTTTTGACGTTCAAAGTCTTCATTTACAAAGGACTTAACAACACGAATGCCAGCAAGGTTCTCTTCAGCAGACTCATTGAGGGCGTCGTATCTCTTGAATACCTTCTTAAAGATAGGAATGACTCTAGAGATAATCAAATACAGTCCAATTCCCAACAGAGGCATGACTGCAACAAATATAACTGCAAGCCAACCGCCCATAATAAAGCCTGCGATAAAGGCCGAGATAAACATAAATGGTGCGCGTACAGCCATACGAATGAGCATCATAAATGCCATTTGTACGTTAGAAATATCCGTAGTAAGACGTGTTACCAACGAAGACGAAGAAAAGGCATCAATGGTGGTAAACGAGAACTTCTGAATATTGCGGAACATATCACGACGTAGATTGCGAGCAAATCCAGTTGATGCTTTGGCAACAGAAATGCCAGAAAGCGTACCAAAAAGCAACGACAACATTGCCATAGCGGTAAGGATAAGCCCAGACTGAATAACAGTGTTCAGGTCCGCTCCTGTGCGAAGGGTGTCGACAAGAGCAGCTGTTTTAAAAGGAATGAGAATCTCTAAGATAGTCTCTATTAAGACAAAAACCGGGGTGAGAATGGTATCTCTTTTGAACTCACCAATGCTTTTAGCAAGAACGACGGCAATCTCTTTAAACGATAAATTGCTGACATCTACAATACCCGTTAGGGCAGAAGGAACCATGGAAGTCTCTGCTTCAGATAATTCAACCATGTTTTCAAGTTCTTCAGTTGAGGTTGCTTCTTCTAACATGCCGCTTCTCCCTTCTCTTCTCTGTTAATTGTGTCCCAATGTGCAACTAAACGATCTAGATATGCGCAAAACGTAACTTTTTCTTCATCAGAAAGAACAGACAAAGCTTGCGCTTCAAATGATCTAATAGATTCTTGAGCCTCTTTTGCCTGTTTACGACCTTCTTTTGTTAGTGAAAGAAGCGTTTGTCTGCGGTCTTTGTCTACACGAGTACGC
>CALBBS010000180.1 GCA_937926845.1 uncultured Atopobium sp.
GCTGGCCGTCTTCAAATTGACGAAAAAATGATGGAAGAGGCCGTTGCTATCAAGCGTGCCGTCAAGCCAGATCAGATTCTTATGGTTGTCGACGCCATGACCGGCCAGGATATTGTCAATGTTGTTAGCACCTTCGCCGAGCGCGTAGACTTTGACGGCGTTATCATGTCCAAGCTTGATGGCGATGCTCGTGGTGGTGGCGCACTTTCCGTACGCGAGGTTACCGGTAAGCCTATCAAGTTTGTTTCTATGGGCGAGAAACCCGATTCACTTGAGGTTTTCCACCCAGACCGTATGGCCAAGCGCATCCTTGGCATGGGCGACGTTATCTCTATTGTCGAGAAGGCCCAGCAGGCAGCAGACGAGAAGCAGGTTGAAGATGCTGAGCGCATGTTGCGCGAAGGCTTTACTATGGATGACCTGCTTAATCAGATGAATCAGATCCGCAAGATGGGTGGTCTTGCAAAGCTTATTGGCGCTCTACCTGGTGGTGACCGCATGATGGCCCAGCAGGGTGGCGTGGATGATAGTTCAATGGCTAAGATCGAAGCCATCATTCATTCCATGACTAAAGAAGAGCGCATGCGTCCAAAGATTATTAACGGTCAGCGCCGTCGTCGTATTTCTATGGGCTCTGGTCGTAGTGTTCAAGAAGTCAATCAGCTTATTCGTCAGTGGGGAGAGATGAATAAGATGATGGGCAAGATGAAAGCTATGACTCAGGGTGGCAATGCAAAGAAGGGTCGCCGCGCTATGGAGTCTATGATGAAGAACATGGGCTTTGGTGGGGGTCAAATGCCTCGCTTCTAGGGCTTCCTGTAAATTTATTTATATAAGAAATACTCTTGTTATGGTAAATATCCCTACTGCTTTTTGTTATACATGGTAAACTTTCTCAAAAAGCAGTAGGGAGTATGTATGTCAATTAAGCGTATTGCTTTTATTGTATTAGGTTGTATAAGTTTGGCACTTGCTGTGCTTGGTGTAGTGCTTCCCATTTTGCCAACTGTTCCATTTTTGGCACTTGCTGCATTTTGCTTTGCAAAATCATCCGACCGACTTAATAATTGGCTACTTAATACAAAGCTTTTCCAAAATAACCTTGCTGATTTTAAAGCTGGAAAAGGGATGACTGTTAAGACTAAAGTGCGCATTCTTGTCACGGTAACTTTAGTCATGGCTGTAGGCCTTATTGCCATGCTTATAAAAGGCGTTCTTGTTGGCAGCATTGTCCTTGTCATTGTTTGGCTGGGCCATATTTATTATTTTGGTTATAAAGTTAAAACGATTAAAGAGTAAACAATTGTTACAATAGCTTTTAGTTAGTTTCATTATTATTCGGTAATGATGAGGTGACTGATGATGCAGCGTAGGAAAAGAGTTATTGTAGGCATAGTATTGTTGTCAGCTGGGCTGATAATAGGCCTAATAGTGTTCTATAAACCAAAAAATGTATCATCACTTCAGATAACAAATTTAAAGAAATCGGCCGCACAATATGTTGCTAGTCAGTTCAACACATTTAATGATTACAGTGAAGAACTGGGGCCGGAGTATAACTATTTGAAAATAGATAGCATCGAAGATCTTGAGATATCAGGTCCTATTTTATGCGCTTCAAAAATGGAAAATGGAGATATTGCAACAACAGGACTCTTGTGGGTCATTAGTAGGAATAACAAGTTGGTGGCAGTTGTTGATCAGGATATATATACATTATCTATACTTACAAATTTTGGATTTTCTATCAATCAAAGAATGTATCAAATGAACGTTCCTTTACTTGAAGAAATGCATAAACAAGGATTACCCGTCATAAAGTGGAGCGTTCAAAATGCAAGTGGTGGAGAAATGTACCTATCAGACGGGTTGTTAGGTTCACATGCATATAACAATATTACTGATATTGGTATTAGGCAAAGTAATTCTGATTTTCCTTCTGCCAGTTCGTTGATTACTTCTCGCTTAGGTTCAGAGTATCTTGATTTTATGGCAAACAAAGAGCGTGTTGTAGATCTTCTGTAAGACATAAAAAACGCGCGCTTCAGAATTATTTTCTAAAGCGCGCGTAACTCTTATTCTCTAAGAAAAACCTAGTAGTGAATGATAACGGGATCTCCGTCTTTGGCAATATCAAAGAGTTTCTGAGCGTTTTCATAGCTTAGGTTAATGCAACCATGACTACCATTGTAGCGATAGATATTTCCACCAAACGCACTTCTCCATGGAGCGTTGTGGAAGCCAGCTTCTTGACCCTTTACGCCAAGCCAGAAATCAACCTTTGTATCCCATCCTGGACGACCTGACTCATCGTTTGGTCCCAAGAGACGAGCGTCTCTAATGTGGCTGGTAATATACCAGACTCCTTCCGGAGTGTTGTGCTGTCCGTCTGGGATACCCGTTACTACATCGGCTTCCCAAAGAATTGATCCATCTTCACCATAAAGCACGGCATGCTGAGTTGTTAGGTCAACATCAATATAACGACCGCCCCAGTCCTGCTCGCCCTGTTTAGTAAATTTATCAGCCGACTGTTTTGTAGGCAGTTCAATCTTTGTTGCCTGACCAGCTGACAGACCGTCAGAGATAGCTTTTACAGCAGCATCATTATCAATAACCCAACCGTATGCACCAGCGGCCTTTGTAGTGAATTCTTTTCCATCCCAGCGCTTATACGTTCTTGAAGTTCCACGAGTATTTACTGCAGGAGCAAGTGTCTCGTTGACCCATTTGGTAATGGCGTCTGTATCAAATGAAATAGAGAGATTCTCATCAAACTTAATCCAGCTAGCAATGGTGTCTTGATCAAGCTGATATGCAACAGAGTCGCCCAACATCAAATCAACCGCAGAGGCAACGTAGGAATTAGCAGTCTTCAAGGCAGTATCAAGGTCTTCTGCGCTCATGAGGCTTTCTGGGCCAAGCTGTACGGTAGTGCTCAGATTATCAAAAGCGGTCTGCAAGTCTTTATGGACACCCTCAAGAGATAGTCTTGTGGCAATAGCGTCATCAGCAAAAATAAACTTTTTAGCCGAGCTATCGTAGGTAATACCATTGTTCTCTAGAGTTTGAGCAGATTCTTTTGCCTGCTCAATTCTTTGATTAAAGAGTGCGTCCGCCTTGCTTGTATCATACGAGGCGGTAGCGTGAGGGCTCAAGGACCTGCTACGAGTAAGCTCTAGTGGCCACATCCAAGGATTCTGCTGGCTAATAGCATCGCGAGTATATCCAGCTGCGTCGTACGTTAAATCAATGTCAGATGCCTTAATGGTTAAATCTACGCCGTTTCCAGAGACTTGGACGGAGTAATTTGAGGCCTCGTTTGCTTTAGAAGCCTGTAAATCTGAAGCCGGTTTTAAGGAGTAGTCCTTACCATAAATGCTGGTTTGAGGCATAAAGAAGAAGTTAAAGAAGATTGCTCCACCCACATACACAAGGACGAGAATACCAACGAGCACAGCAGGTATCTTCCACCGCTGATGTTTCTTGTGAATAACGGGAGCCTCTTCTTTTTCTCCAAGCTCTGCGCTATCAACGGGAGCAATGACAGTCAAATCATTAGCTTGCTCTTCCGGCGCTTCCGCTGATTGTGAAGAGTCATTAAGCTGATTGGTTTTTACCTGCTCTTCACTGAGAGCAACGTAGATATCAGTATCGCCAAGGCTTGGTACTGAGTCTTTAAGAGAGGGTGCTTTCTTTGTAGATTCCTCTGAGGAGAGAGGCTGTAGGTTAGCGGTATGAGAAGCAGAGCCTTTTGAAAAGTGCTTAGCCAAGGAGCACTCCTTATAAAAACGAAGTTACACAGCAAGAATCAGTGTGTTTTGACAAATAGACTTTCTGTAAATGAGTCAAAGCCACATCTACTTAGTGTAGTGCATATTCGTCACATATTTTATGGAACTTACGAGGAATTATTTTCCACAGGAGAAGAACAAAACTGGAGTAATATATACCACATTTAGAAATAATTATTTTTCAATTGCAGGGGGAGCAATAGCGTATGTCATCAACTAGAGTCAATAGTACTACGCAAAAAATTAGATGTGTTTGTACTGCTCTTGCTTTACTTCTTTTATGCATTTCAGCTTTTCCTAAAATTGCTGTAGCTACTGCTTCAACTAGCCAATCAAATTCTCATTCTGCTAATCAGTTGTTATTGCATACTGATGTCAAATCATATGAGCTTCTTCCTTCTGATTTTGCTTCGCTTGTTGGCAATGATTCAACTTCGTTTGATAATCTTGAGCCAGTTAAGCCTTATGAGGCGGTTAACACTGATTCTCATCCAAACTATAGCAAGGTAAGCGATTTTGTTTATTTAGATAGAAATCAGTTTGACTTGTCGCTTTTCTCGCCAGATGATTCACTGAGCTATACAACAGATGATGCAGCTGTAGATGCATACATTCAGACCCATCCGGAGCTTGCTGGTGTGACTGATCGTAGAATTTTGCTTCCTGCGTTTGAATTTGATTCAGACAACGATATTCAGGCTCACAGAGACAGAGTTAATTCTTACATTGCTAATGGTCAGCTGGCACAAGGGTCGGTTGGTCAGGATAATACTGCTGTGATTGATACCAGTTTGCCTATGGGTCAGTATAAGCTGGAAAAAACACTTTCATATGATCAAGAGCATGGCTTCTATTACATTTACACCATGCACGTGGGTGTATCTGATATTAATCGTAACCTCACAACGTTTGTTGATAGCAACGGAAATAAGACTGAAAAGCAAGGTCTGTTCCAGGCTCCAGAGGTAGTGGGAAATGACATCCTTGACCACAAAGAAGTTGACTCTTATACGATTTCTGCTGGTTATGATGGTGATGGCAATGTTGCGCGCCCAACTACGTATGTGACGCATATTACGTATTACTACACCCTCGCGCACACCGCATATGTCTCTGATACCGGAACTACTTTAAAGCCTATTGACGCTGGTCTTCAGAATGCTCCTGCTACCATCTCTTCTTACAACTATGACCACACGGTTGATGCAGGAACAAGGCGAGTGCTGGACATTGATGCCGTAACAGCTCGTCTTATGGCAGAGATTCAATCTCAAGATGTTACTCAGCTTTTCCCAGTAAGTGCTGCTACTCACAATGGAGATATTGCTATCAGTAGGACTTCTGGAGGTAATACCTACGATGTTTTACTGTTTGAGAATGGTCAATTTACTAATGACTTGACCTATACATCAGATGGTACGCCTCGTGTTGTTGATGCCGATGGCAATACTGTTTATTTCTCTAACCATTTCAAGGATGTAGTCTATTCTTCATACCAAGATGACACCTTGCCTGTTGGTCAGTATCGAATTGAATATCTGCTTACTCCGGTATCTGCAGATCCAGATCACTTTGATTCATACCAGCATTTAAAGGTCAATCTTGTTATTGGCACAAGTGATACTTCTCAGCCAGCTATTACTGCAAATTGGACTCACGTATACGTGAAGCAGCCTGAGACTACGCCAGAAACACCTGAGACGCACACTCCCGAGAATCCTCAGCAACCTCAGAAGAAGTCACAGCTTCCTGATACTGCAGATTATTCTCAGGTTGCGCTTCAGAGCACACTTGTCTGTTCCTCTGTTTCGCTGGTTTCTCTGAGCTTCTTCCTCAAGAGAAAGTTGCTACAGAAGTAATCTAGGAGTACATGACGTTACTCTTGCCTCAAGAGTGAGAGAATACTGTCTAACAAGAGGCGAGAGGTACGTTATTTATGGCTACATATCCGGTTATTCAGTTAGATTCAGCTGACGACAGTCGTCTTAATATGTATGCTCGATTGACTGATAACCAGCTTCGTAATCGTCTTGACCCAACTCGCGGCGTCATGATTTGCGAGTCACATTTTGTGATTGAAACCGCGCTTGCCGCAGGTTGTGAGCCACTCTCGTTTCTTGCAAATACTTCTCATACAGACAATATTTTGCAGATTGTCGAGAAGTTCCGTCCTGTGTCAGATGACGTTCCTATTTTCATTCTTCCAGATGAGCAGCTTACACAACTCATTGGCTACAAGATGAATAGAGGAGTGCTCTGCGCTATGAGAAGACCTCAAGGCGCAACGCTAGAAGAGATTCTAAGCACGTCAAAGCATATTGCCGTTCTAGAAGATTTAGTAGACGTCAACAACGTTGGCGCTGTCTTTAGGTCAGCTGCGGCCCTCAATGTAGATGCTGTGATCTTAACTGCTAAGTGTGCCGATAACCTCTCAAGACGCGTTCTACGCGTTTCTATGGGAACGGTCCTTAATGTGCCTTGGACTCGTTTAGGTGAAGAGACAACTTCATTGGACCTTATTAAAAAGCTTAAAGCTCATTCTTTTACTACGTGTGCTTTTGCGCTCACAGATTCTGCAGTACCTCTTAATAAAGAGCTGGTAAAAGGTAAAAAAGCTGCACTATTCTTTGGTAGTGAAGGCTATGGTCTTGACGAGAAAACCATTAAGGCTTGTGACGTTACTACCATCATCCCCATGTCTCATCAGGTAGATTCACTCAATGTTGCTGCATCATCTGCTGTTGCTTTTTGGGAACTTTTTGCTCGATAGCTTTGGTGAAATGCCTTTAATCGCGGTACAAAAAACGGCCATCTACAAGCGCAGATGGCCGTTTCACTTTGTTGATGAGAGAATTACTCTGCTGAAGAAGTAGAGGAGCCTTCCTCATTGGTGTTCTCAACTACTGGTGCAAAGGTATTCTCACGTTTAAGGATGTTCATGAACTCCTCGCCGGTAATAGTCTCTTTCTTCTGCAGGTAGTGAGCAATCTCATGCAGTTTGAAGCGGTTTTCTTTAAGCGTCTGGAGTGCACGCTGGTGGCCCTCTTCAACAATGCGTCTAACTTCAGCATCGATCTCTTCAGCGGTTGCCTCAGAGCAGGTGAGGGAAGAGCCACCACCAAGATAACGGCTTTGCTGCTGGCTGAGGGTAACCATACCAAGCTTCTCAGACATACCGTACTGCGTAACCATAGCTCGAGCAATTGCTGTTGCACGCTCAATATCGTTGGAAGCGCCATTGGTCATCTCGCCAAAGATAAGTTCTTCTGCAGCGCGGCCACCACAGAGAACAGCAATCTCATCCATTGCTTGGCTCTTGCTCATCAGATAATGCTCATCGTCTTCAACCTGCATAGTAAAGCCAAGAGCTCCGCCAGTACGAGGAACAATGGTAATCTTGGTAACAGGAGCGTCGTTTTTCTGGATGGCGCCCACAATTGCATGGCCAGTCTCGTGATAAGCAACAACATTTTTCTCGTGTTCAGAAAGAACAGTATTCTTCTTCTTTGCGCCAGCAATAACAACGTCTACAGACTCTGCAAGGTCTTCAGTGGTAACACGACGACGACCAAAACGAACAGCACGCAGAGCAGCTTCATTGATGATGTTTGCAAGGTCTGCACCAGATGCGCCTGGCGTGGATTTAGCAATGATAGAGAGGTCAACACCAGGCTCCATCTTTACATCATGAGCGTGAATCTGAAGAACTGCCTCGCGACCCTTAAGGTCTGGAAGCTCAACAGGAATACGGCGGTCAAAACGGCCAGGACGCAGAAGTGCTTTGTCCAAGGTCTCAGGGCGGTTGGTTGCTGCAAGAACAACAATACCTTTGTGGTTATCAAAGCCGTCCATCTCAGAGAGCAGCTGGTTTAAGGTTTGCTCACGCTCATCGTTGGAGTTGAGAGAAGCATCACGGCGCTTACCAACCGCATCAATCTCGTCAATAAAGATGATGCAAGGAGCCTTTTCATTTGCTTGCTTGAAGAGGTCACGGACTTTTGCAGCACCGCGTCCAACAAACATCTCAACAAACTCAGAGCCAGCAATCTGGAAGAAAGGAACGCCAGCCTCACCAGCAACTGCCTTAGCGATGAGGGTCTTACCAGTACCTGGAGGGCCTACAAGCAAGGCGCCACGAGGGCAGCGAGCACCAATCTCTTTGTACTTATCAGGAGTCTTAAGGAAGCTAACAATCTCTTGCATAGACTCTTTAGCCTCTTCTTGACCAGCTACGTCTTTAAACGTAATGCCTGTCTCTTCTCCCTTAATTTCTTTAGCGCTTGAGCGACCAAGATTGCCACCAAGACCTCCAAAGCCGCCACCAAAGTTCATGGAAGGACCATCGTCACCCATGGCGCGCTTAAGGGATCGGTTGATAAAGTAGCCAATGCCCAAGAAGATGACAAGAGGGATTCCATACTGAATAAGGGCATAGAGCAGCATATTTGTAGAGTTGTCAGGAATAGAAGCCGAGAAATCAACATTATGCTCTCTGAGTGTCTGCACGAGCGTTGAATCATTGGGGAACTGCGTAGTCTCAAAGATCTTCTCGGAATCTCCAGAGCCAGTTGTGAACCTAATGTTTCTGGTGCCCGTATTAAGGTCTACCTTGGTAACTTCATTGTTTTCAATCTTGTTAAGGAACTCACTGTACGAGACAGTTTGTACCTGTTGACGCAGAAGTCCTGGTAATAATGTGTTGCTAAGCAGGAGATATACAAAGATGGCTACTGCAATATAGAGTAGCATCGACATAGATCTACGGTGCTTGTTATCGTTATTTGTCATACATGTCCCTTTACCTGTTTGGCTCAAATGTGATATGAGCTCACTTAGATATTGGAATTGTTTTACCCAATCTACATTTTTTATTTCTATAAAAATTTAAAATTTGGATTCCGCATAATTTGTTAAAAACGGTTTACGCGTGTGTATTACTTAGTTCAATGAGTGCAAGACGTGGTAGTATTACTAACACAAGCTGTGATGAGGACAGTAGCTGGGTAGCGCAAATCTCAAGCGAGCGGAGTTGGTGGAAGTCCGCATTTGCGTCCGTGTGAACATCACCTCGGAGCTGCAGTTCAAACGTACAGGTTTTGTACTAGTAGGTGCTGCCGGAAATGGTCGCCGTGACAGGCCAGCCGAGTAAACGGACATATCCGTCGCTGGGTGGTTACAACGAAGTGTATTGTGGCGCTTCGTCCCAGCTGTGAGGGACGGGCGCTTTATTTGTGCCCAGAAAGGTTGTGCTTGATGGCAAACGAGTACAAAAAGACCACCAACCTGCCAAACACAGGCTTTCCTATGCGCGCATCACTTGCGCAGAACGAGCCTCAGCGTTTGGCTGATTGGGACCAAAACAACGTCTATGAACTCCTGATGAAGAAGAATGAGGGACACGACAAGTTTGTCCTTCATGACGGACCTCCTTATGCAAACGGTCCAATTCATCTGGGTCACGCACAGAATAAGATTTCCAAGGACATCATCAACCGCTATAAGGCTATGCAGGGCTTCCAGACCCCTTATGTTCCTGGTTGGGACTGCCATGGTCAGCCAATCGAGCACAAGGTTGAGCAGATGCTTGGCACCGAGAAGTTCAATCAGTTATCTACCGAGAAGATCCGTGAGCTCTGCCGCAAGATGGCAGTTGAGCAGGTAGATACCCAGCGTCAGGGCTTTAAGCGCCTTGGTGTTTTGGGCGAGTGGGACAACCCTTATCTCACTTACGTCAACGATTACGACGCAACTGATGTTGAGATCTTCAAGGCAATCTACGACAAGGGCTCTGTGTATAGAGGTACCAAGCCTGTTCACTGGTGTACTCATGACCACACTGCTCTCTCTGAGGCAGAGATTGAGTATCACGATGTCACCTCTACTGCAATCTTTGTTCGCTTTGAGCTAACTACGGTTCCTGAGGGTCTTGAGGCTTACGCAGGTAAGATCTGGGTAGACATTTGGACTACAACTCCATGGACAATGCCTGCTGACGAGGCAGTTATTCTGCATCCAGAGGCTAACTATGTTGCCCTTGAGCTTCCTGACGGACACGTGGAGATTGTTGCTGAGGCGCTTGCAGAGAAAGCCGCTACCAAGTTTGGTTATACCGATTGGAAGCTTGCTCAGGATACAGAGGGTAACACCTGGAAGAGGACCGGCATTGAACTCGCAGGCAACGAGTATAAGCAGCCAATCTTTGGCGATCTTGGTAACACTGGTAAGTTCATTTACGCTGAGTACGTCACACTTGACGACGGTACTGGTGTTGTTCACTCCGCGCCTGGTCATGGCGTAGACGACTATAACGCTGGTGTTCGCTTTGATATTCCACAGACTATGCCTGTTGATGATGACGGCCACTTCTTCAAAGGTGACGGTCAGGGCACTGGTGGCCCCTTCTCTGGTATGGAGGTCAATGAGGCTAACCCTGTCATTGTTCAGTGGCTCAAAGACCGTGGAACGCTCATTCTTGCAGAAGAGATTACCCACAGCTATCCACACTGCTGGCGTTGTAAAGAGCCCGTTATCTTCCGTGCAACAAGCCAGTGGTTTGTCTCCATGGATAAGACTGGTCTGCGTCAGCAGGCAGCAGAGGAGCTTACAAAGGTTAAGTTCTATCCTGCAAACGCGGTAAAGCGTATTGGTTCTATGGTTGAAGGCCGCCCTGACTGGTGTATTTCCAGGCAGCGTAACTGGGGTGTTCCAATTCCTGCTTTCACCTGCGAGGATTGTGGCGAAACCGTTATCAATGACCAGACACTTGACGCTGTCATCAAGCTTTTCCGCGAGAAGGGCTCTGATGCTTGGTTTACCGACGATCCTAAGACCTATTTAGGAGACGCTTGCGTCTGTCCTAAGTGTGGCGGCCACAATCTCAAGGCAAACAAGGATATTTTGGACGTTTGGTGGGATTCTGGTGTTTCTCACACTGCTGTTTGCAAACACCGTCCAAACCTTAAGTTCCCAGCTGATATGTATCTTGAAGGCTCCGACCAGCACCGTGGTTGGTTTATGAGTTCTCTCATGACTTCTGTTGGAGCTTACGGAGTTGCTCCTTATAAGTCTGTTGTCTCACAGGGCTTTACGCTTGATGGACAGGGACGCAAGATGAGTAAGTCTCTGGGTAACGTCATTGATCCAAACGTCGTTTGTGCTGAACGTGGCGCAGACGTCCTACGTCTTTGGGTTGCTTCCGTTGATACTTCAACGGATGTTCCTTGCGATGACGCTATTCTTTCCCAGGTAGGCGATGCATACCGTAGGTTCAGAAACACCCTGCGCTTCCTCCTTGGCGAGCTCGAGGGCCAGTTTGATCCTGCTACCGATGCAGTTGCTGTAGCGGACCTTGAAGAGTATGACCGTCTTGTTCTTGCACGTATGTGCGAGGTTCACGATGCAGTTACTGAGGCGTACGAGGGATATCGCTTTAATAACGTCTTCCGTACCCTCTACGATTACATCATTGAGCTTTCCAACGGTTATTTGAACGCAACTAAGGACCGTATGTACTGCGATGCTGCAGATTCTGTAACACGCAGAAGCGCTCAGACTGTTTGGGCAGAGATTCTCTCCATGCTTGTTCATGACCTGCAGCCAATTCTGGTTTACACCACTGATGAGGTTATGCAGTTCCTGCCAGAGTCCATGCGTGACGGTCAGAAGTACGCAGCCCTTCTCGACTGGTATAAGGCTCCTATGAGCACTGACGAGTACACAGCACTGCTTCCTGCATATCAGGTACTGGTTGATGCTCGTGCTGCCTACACTAAGGCATACGAGACCGCTCTTGAGGCAGGTGTTGTTACCGAGAAGACCACGCAGGCTACTCGTGCAGAGGTTACCCTTACCGCTGAGCAGGCTGCATCCATTTCTCATGCTGGCCTTGACTTTGCTGAGGCATTTGTCTGCTCCGAGGTTACCGTCTCCGAAGGTTCTGAGCTGAGCGTAAGCGTCTATCCTGCAAACGGCGAGCGCTGCGACCGTTGCTGGAACTATCGCGAGCTTGGTGAGGATCACCTTTGCCACCGCTGCCACGACGTTGTTGCGTAAATGAATACTGACCAGCAGCAACATACAACGCACACACTAGTGACCCGCCTTGCAGTTCTCTGCGGGGCGGGCGCTGTTGCCTGTGTGCTTGACCAGGCAACCAAGCTCTGGGTACGAACCTCAATTCCAGAGGGAACCGCAGTACCTTTTATCCCAGGCGTTATGGAGCTCTTCCACGTAAGTAACACCGGTGCAGCGTTTTCTGTAGGTTCTGGAAATGCTCTCTTTTTTGTAGCCCTCACTGCCGTGGTTATCGCCGCTCTTGTGGGCTTTGTAGTTCGCGAGAAGAACCTCCCGCTGCCGCTTATTGCGCTTTTGGGAGGCGTTGCAGGTGGCGGAATTGGTAACGCTATTGACCGTGTTTTGTATGGTCAGGTTACTGATTTCTTTGCTACAACGTTTGTCAATTTTGCTGTGTTTAATGTGGCAGATATTTTTGTAACTTGTGGCATCCTTATTGCTTTTGTGTACTGGATAATCTGGGACAAAAAGCAGCAGGGTAGCGGCAATGAATGAGCGTATCGTTGACATACTAGTTGGACCAGAAGGGGACGGTGTCAGATTAGATGCGTTTCTTTCTGCCCAAGATACACTTCCTTCAAGAAGTGCCTGCGCAAAGCTGGTAGAAGAGGGAAGAGTAACCATCAACGCTACGCTGGCTACCTCTAAGTCAGAAAAACTTATGTTGGGCGATAGGCTTTTGGTATCTCTTCCAGATGCAGAGCCTCAAACAGGGCTTTTGCGCCCAAACCCAGATATTCCCCTTGATATTCGCTTTGAGGACCAGTATCTCATAGTGCTCTCCAAGCAGATTGGCCTTGTATGCCACCCATCTCCAGGCCACGTTGATGACACTCTGGCAAATGCGCTGGTAGCCCACTGTGGCTACGAGCACCTAGGAATGCTTCAGGGAGAAGAACGTCCTGGTATTGTGCATCGTCTTGATATGGATACGTCTGGTCTTATGCTGGCAGCAAAGTCAGACGAAGCACAGAAGGCCCTTCAAGACCTCATCAGACTGCGCGTACTTGACCGACGCTACATTGTGCTGGTACAAGGCTATGTTGCTCATGATTCTGGCACTATAGAAACGGGTATTGCTCGTTCAACGCGAGACCGCTTAAAAATGACCGTATCAGATACTCCAGGTGCACGAGAAGCCATTACTACCTTTAGGACCCTTGAGCGTTTTGAGGCAGGTAAAAAA
>CALBBS010000181.1 GCA_937926845.1 uncultured Atopobium sp.
CGCCCAGCAACTCTAGCTGTTGCTCTGCCGCGTAACCCGCAGGTCCTTCGGGTACGTAGAGAGAAAACACCACATCCCACTTCTGCGACAGCCTGCGCACAAACTTAAGACGCGTCTCCGAAAGATCTTCAACTCGCGAGAAAACAAGTGCAGGTCCCTGCGCTGGAATGGACTGCAGCAGATAGTCAAGACACTGGCACATCTCAACGTAAGACTTTTCTTCAAGCAGCATCTTATAGCGCTCTAGTATCTTGCAAGCACTCATCTGACCAGCAGAAAGTTGACCGGAGGCCATAATCTGATCGAGCTCAATAAGATACTCTGGAGCAAGCTTGGACAGAAGCTCTACGGTACCCTTGCTGTTATTCAAAGTACCTAGCTCATCATCAGACATTCCATCCAGAATCTGCTGGAAAAATACCTTGCGAAGCGTATTTGAAAGCAGACGATCTGAGCTTCCATACAACTTCCATTGATCGCGCTTCCATTCATCAAAAGTTGAAACATTCACGCCAACAGAGAGTTCTTGGATGGCACCAAGCTGTCTCTTAACTAACAACACAGTATCGGAAGAAGGCACTATAAGCTGGGCAGACCCCCACCTCTCAAGTGAAGCCCTTAGCTGCTCTTGAATAGAGTTTGATAAGAAAGCACCTGTTTGTTGTTTGTACAGAAGCAAGCCCATACGTCACCTCTCCGATTTTTCTTACTTCTAAAGTTACCACGCACACCGGACATAAATTAGAATCAAACTAAACAACAACTAAAAATCCCGTATCAAAAGGATTTTCATGATTATTTTGCTTCCACCATCATCAGGAAAAACAGCTCCCACCTCGGGACCTTCTCTTGATCTCTCATCACTTTTGTTTGGCTCCGAGCTTACTAGCTGTCGAGAAGAACTCATCAAGGACTTACACCAGGTATGTTCTCACGCAGACGCAGCTCAGGTGCTTAAAATTGGTCCTAATACCGTCGGTGACATAGCCGACAACCTGGACGTCTATGAAGCTCCAACCACAACCGCGCTCAATCTCTATACTGGCGTACTTTTTGAGGCTGCAAAATTCAACCAAACACTTGAAAACGTCACGTTAGAAAACACGCAGAAAACAGTCACATTACCAGCAGATATCCTTAACTCAGAAATCATAATTTTTTCTGGTCTTTGGGGTGTTGTAAGACCACACGATCTTCTCCCCAACTATAGACTGTCTGCCTCAATCAAGCTGCCCACTGTTGGTACCGTTGCAACTTACTGGAAAAAGCAGCTTAATCCCCTGTTAAATGCCGCTCTACAAGATCAGATAATTGTGGATTGTCGCTCGGGTGAATACAGAAAGATGTGGGCGCCATCGGCAAAGCACCCTTGTGAGCTGTTGCAAGTTGTGGTACAGCGAGAAGACTCGCTTACGGGAAAGCGCAGTGTTGTATCGCATAACGCAAAACATATGCGTGGTGTACTTGCAGGCGCTCTCTTTGAGCAGCGAGCAAACGGAAAGCTCTCTGAAGAGATCAGCGTGTCTCAAATTGTAGAAATTGCAAGCAATCTACCAGGTGTCATTGACGTTGACGTAAGCACAGCGAATGCTTCTGGGGAAGCAACGCTCACTCTAGTCACTAGTCGCTAGTCACTGCTCAAAACTAATCAAAAACCTTCAAAATAGACCTGCATATTTTTATGCAGGTCTATTTATTAACGAATCACAATCCGACTAAGGCAGATAAATACGAAAAGGCCTATACCTGTATTGACAATTTTTCCACCAAAACCCAAATCTACGTACGCAATACAGTAAATAAATAGAGATGAGAACAACCAAACAACCAGACACAAACATAGGCTTTTAATTATTTTTTGAACTGACCCTCCATTAAGAATACGATAGGCCTTATCAAAAACACAAGCAATAAAAATGCACATTACAAAAGAGACCAATGGCACATTACAATGAACATCATCACTAGTAATTAGAATCATCGGAAAAGGAAATCCAAAAATCAAACAAAGAAAGCAAAAGCAAAATATTCGATTTAAATTAACGGTGCGATGATGTTCCACTTTCACCTTCTCCTTAATTTGCATTTATAGTAAAAGCATTGCCATTGGAAGTCGTGACATCTAATGTTGCTTGAACAACGTAATAAGCTGCAACTCCAGAATAATTTTTACTTTTGCTCATCGAAATAGTGCGGGAATAACTAGCCTCATTTGTAACACTATCAGAATATGATAAAACAGTGCTTCCACCAACAAGACCATATGACTGACAAGATATAATTAACTTCATTTTTTTGGGGGTTTGACCTGAAATAACACGTCCAGTTACATTCCCTCCAAAGTTGTAATTAAAGGTGCCAGTATGCCAAATATTTCCATAAATTTCGGCACTTACTCCATAAACATTTCTAGATCCATAAATTGATCCCTGAGAAGAAGTCAATTCGAAACTACTAAATAACATTTCACTAAAATCAACTCGAGAAGCATAACGGGCGATAAAATCTGCATCCTCTTCAGAAAGAACATCACCCTGATGATATGAATTACCAATCTTTTCTAACTGATATTGAATCTCATAGGGTGTTAATGCCTTATTCTCTGTAGCATATACTTTATTTACAGGAATTAAGCAACTTAATAGAATGCCAAAGATAAAGAATAAAGCCACTTTTTTTAATCTTCATTGCCTTCTCCAATCAATAATATAAAAAATTAAATTATCTAAAGACCAGAGAAAATAAAACGTGATAATTGAAGAAAAATTGGGAAATTAATAGATAAAAAAGGACTCATCACTTGTACCGACCCCCAAAAGTTAGACCAAAATCTAACGATTAGGAGGTCGGTATTT
>CALBBS010000182.1 GCA_937926845.1 uncultured Atopobium sp.
GCTTCCGCTGGTACGTGAGGCGTAAGTAGCACACAAAGACCAGCTGCGGGTAGTCAGAAGACAACCGCACAACCGTCGCGAAAGGCTGGAGCTCGTAGAAACATCCGGTTTCTCTAAAATTATTTCAAGTTAGATAACATTTTTTGGCTGTAGTTCTTTTTTAAGGGCTGCAGCCATATTGTTTTTGTGTCACATATTCAACGCTATGGAGAAAAGGAGATGAATATGGCACATAAGCTAACGCGACGACGCTTTTTGGAGGTGGCCGGGACCATTGCGGGGTCGTTTGCTCTAGCAGGCTGTTCGCCAAAGAACCAAGACCCTAACTCCATTTACGTTGGCGTGATGGGCCCATTTACCGGCGACGTTGCTCAGTATGGTCTTGCTGTACGTAGTGGCGTTCTTCTGTATCTCAAGGAGTTCAACAAGAAGGGTGGCGCTAACGGACGCCAGATTGTCCCTATTGTTGAGGACGAGAAAGGCGATTCAACCGAAGCTATTCTTGTCTACAATAAGCTTCTTGACGAGAACGTCTGCGCAATTATAGGTGACGTTACCTCAACGCCAACCATTGCACTGGCGCAGAAATCGGTTCTGGACAACATTCCTTGCGTAACACCATCTGCAACAGCAGAAGACGTTGTTGCTCACGGCAATAATATGTTCCGTGCTACCGTTACTGACCCATTCCAGGGCGTTGTTCTTGCAGAGTTTGCTAAAAAGCAAGGCTATCAGCGTGTTGGAACTATTTTCAACTCCGGTGGCGATTACGAGATTGGTGTAAATAACGCCTTTGTTCAGAGAGCTCGTGAGTTGGGCATTGAGGTTGTATCTCAGCAAGGCTACCCAACAGGAGCTGTTGACTTTAACGCCCAGCTTACCAGCATTATTGGACTGGATCCTGACGCCATTTTGGCTCCAAACTATTACCAGGATAATGGCAAGATTGTGACGCAGGCTCGCCAGCTTGGCTGCAAAAAGCCTTTTATGGGCGCAGATGGTTGGGCAGGCATTATTGGCGGCGAGCAGGATTATGCTTCTGCGGCTGACCTTGAAGGATGCTTCTATTGCTCTGCCTTTGTTGCTTCAAACCCAGATGAAAAAGTTCAGCATTTTGTTAAGGCTTATACCGAGGAATACGGTGAGGCTCCAACTAACTTCTGTTCTTTGGGCTATGACGCCGCAATGATTCTTTGCTCCGCTCTTAAGACTGTCGAGAAACGTGGTTATACCTATAACTCTAATGAGTATAGGCAAGCCACTATTGATGCGATTGCATCTGGTGTGATCGAAGGTGTTACTGGAACCCTTTCATATCAGGGAACAGGTGACCCAGTGAAGTCCACCTTGATTATTACCTTTAAAGATGGCAAAGAGTCCATCTATGACACGATCAATCCTTCATAGAAAAGAGAACCTCAGATGTTTTTGACTCAGGTGCTCAATGGACTTCAATTGGGCAGTATTTACGCACTGGTGGCGCTTGGTTACACAATGGTGTACGGCATCATCTTGCTTCTTAACTTTGCACATGGTGACATCATCATGTTTGGCTCCTACGTTGCTTGGATTGCGCTTGTTCAGTTAGGACTCAATCCTGCAATCGCCGTTCTTCTCGCCATTTTTGCTTGTGTTGTGCTGGGCGTTCTTATTGATAAGGTTGCCTATGCACCACTCAGAGAAGCTCCAAGGCTTTCCATTCTGATTACCGCAATTGGTGTTTCTTATCTGCTTGAAAATGGTGTTCAGCTACTTCTTGGTGCTGACGCTAAGGTTGTTCCAAGCATCATTGACCTGGGAACTGTTCAGGTATTTGGTTCGACGCTCTCCGGCACTGCACTTTTGACTGTTGCCGTTACTATTGTGGCAACCGTTGTTCTGACCCTTTTGGTTCAGAAGACTCGTCTTGGTAAGGCAATGCGTGCCGTTTCTGAGGATATGGGTGCTGCTCGTCTGATGGGCGTCAACGTCAATAGCACTATTAGCTTTACCTTTGCAGTTGGTTCCGCTCTGGCAGGCATTGCTGCAATTCTCTACACCATGGCTTACCAGCAGGTTTCTCCTACCATGGGCGTCATGCTGGGCACCAAGGCATTTGTTGCAGCAGTTCTTGGTGGCATTGGCTCCATTCCTGGCGCTGTTATTGGCGGCCTTATTGTTGGCTTCTCCGAGGTCTTTGTTGCTGCCTTTGGTCTGTCTGTCTGGCAGGATGCAGTAGTCTTCTTACTCTTGATTCTTGTTCTTGTTGTGAAACCAACTGGCCTGCTTGGCCGACCAGTTACCGAGAAAGTGTAAGGAGGCTCACATGACTAAAATGTATCCACGCGATAATAACCACAACCCCGTAATTGTCACTGGTTTTGGTGGAAAAGATGGTCAGCGTCGTGAGCTCACTATGCCTGCTCGCTATGCCATCAATGCAATTCTTGTTGCACTCTTTGTCTTTGGTGGAAACTTCCTGGTAGGAGAGGGCCTTATTTCTCGCTATCAGACCGTTGTTTTTGAGCAAATTGGCGTGTATGTTCTGATGACCGTTTCTCTGAACATTGTTACTGGTTATCTGGGACAGCTTCCTTTGGGCCACGCTGGCTTTATGTCCATTGGTGGTTATGCCTGTGCAATCTTTATTATTCGCATGATGCCACTCTTTGGGCTGGATGCTCAGTCCATGGCTTCAGGCTCTACACCTGCAGTTATTCTTTTTGTTGTGGGCCTTTTGTTTGGCGGCATTTGCGCCGCTCTGATGGGTGTGGTTATTGGTATTCCAGCACTTCGTCTTCGTGGTGATTACCTGGCCATCATTACTCTGGGCTTTGCAGAGATTATCCGCGTTGTCCTGGTAAACATTGACTCTGCTCTTGGCTTCAAGCTTACTGGTGGCGCATCAGGCCTCACGGGTATTCCTGCTTATACAGGCTACCTGAACACCGCAATTGTTGTTTCGCTTGCCATCTTTGCTATTCATACTCTTATGAAGTCTAGACATGGACGTGCTATTCTCGCCATTCGCGATAACGAGATTGCTGCAGAGGCATCAGGTGTTAACACCACGTATTACAAGACCCTTGCCTTTGTTTTCTCTGCATTCATTGCT
>CALBBS010000183.1 GCA_937926845.1 uncultured Atopobium sp.
TTAACGGGAGCTGAGTATCCATTTTGCATCACAGATGAAGCTGTTTTGAAGACAATCATCCGCAGTAATCCTGGACTTTTGTTACTAAAAGACGGCACAATCATCAATAAATGGAGTCATAACAACCTCCCCAATGAAGCCAAACTATCGCGTCCTATCAGCCAATCAAGCTTGGGAAAGATGCCAAAAGACAGCGTGCCGGCTAAGATATTAGAAATCGTTTTGTGGTTCATTCTCCCCCTAACGCTACTCACTTTAGCCGACCGTTTGTGGGCATGGAGCAAGTGGGTGAGACTAAAAGAGCAGAAAGATAAACAGAAATTATATCATCTATTCAATAAAAAGAAAAGTAAAATGAGAAAGAAAATCGTAGCAGGTAACTGGAAAATGAACCTCAACCTGCAAGAAGGTGTTGCACTCGCAAAGGAGATTAACGAGGCAATGACAGCTGAAAAGCCAAACTGTGACGTAGTAATCTGCACCCCATTTATCCACTTAGCAAGTGTTGCTAAGGAGCTAAATGCAAGCTTAGTAGGCCTTGGTGCTGAGAACTGTGCAGACAAAGAGAAGGGTGCTTACACTGGAGAGGTGTCAGCAGAGATGGTTAAGAGCACTGGCGCTCAATACGTAATACTCGGTCATTCAGAGCGTCGTCAGTACTATGGAGAGACAGCTGAGATCCTAAAAGAAAAGGTTTTGTTGGCTTTAAAGAATGGTTTGAAGGTAATCTTCTGCTGTGGTGAGACCCTCGAAGAGCGCGAGTCAAACCGCCAGAACGCTGTTGTTAAGGCCGAACTTGACGGCAGTGTGTTCAATCTTACCGCTGAAGAGTGGAAGAACATCGTATTGGCTTACGAACCCATCTGGGCCATTGGTACCGGCAAGACCGCTACTTCTGACCAGGCAGAAGAGATGCTTTGCTACATCCGTTCTATCGTTGCAGAGAAGTATGGCAAGGAAGTTGCCGAGGAAACCTCTATCCTTTACGGTGGAAGCTGCAAGGCTTCAAATGC
>CALBBS010000184.1 GCA_937926845.1 uncultured Atopobium sp.
GTGCTTGCAAGCGGCGTGGCAACTGCGGTGTTGACGCTGGGGTCCAAGGGTTCAATTGCTGCCGACGCACACGGTGTCTACCAGCAGAAATGTTATAGCGTGGATACCGTGGACACTACTTGCGCAGGAGATACGTTTATGGGCACGCTTGCAGCATTCCAAGCATCGGGACAGTTGCAAGGCCATGACATCAAGCAGGCGCTCGACGTGGCTGCAAAGGCTGCGGCGCTTGCCACCACTAAGGTTGGCGCCCAGCAATCAATTCCAACGTATCAGCAGGTAGTTGAGTTTTAGGTTAAAATTGCAGTGATTATTGCTCCATAATTTACAGCTTACACGCAGTTCAAATGGCTCCAACCAAGTTCAAACGCAGTCTATACGCAGTTCAAACGTAACGTACACGCAGCTCAAACGTACAAAGGAGACTTATGGCAACGCTTTCAACTAAGACGCGCGTCATCATTGACACGGATCCCGGCATTGACGACGCCATTGCGCTGGGATTTGCCCTGGCCGCAAAGGCGCTGGATATCAAGCTTATTACTACTGTTAGCGGAAATGTTGGCATCGAGAACGTCACCAATAACGCTCTTAAACTGCTCAAATTCTGGAATCAGCATGTGCCTGTCGCGCGCGGCGCTGCCGAGCCTCTGCTCAGAAAACCGATGGACGCAAGCGACGTCCATGGCGCCTCCGGAATGAGAGGCTACGAATTTGACGGCATTCAGCCGGACTGTCTGCTCGAAGAAACTGCACTTGAAGCACAACATCGTGTCATCATGGAGGGTGTTTCGGCTGGCGAGAAAACCACGCTGGTGACGCTTGGTCCTTTGACTAATATTGCACTGCTGCTGAAAGCATATCCACAGGTCAAAGAGCATATCGAGCGCATTGTTATGATGGGCGGCGCTCTGACCCGTGGAAACCTTGGCGTCATGTCCGAGTTTAACGTGGGTGTTGACCCCGAGGCAGCAAAAATTGTCTTCGCATCCGGCGTTCACGTGGCCATGGTTGGCCTTGAGGTGGGCGACGCCG
>CALBBS010000185.1 GCA_937926845.1 uncultured Atopobium sp.
CAGCCTGAGCTTGCTTCCAAGCCAGAGGTTGCTCCAAAGAACGGCAAGAAGGTTGCAGTTGTAGGCTCCGGTCCTTCCGGTATTGCTTGCGCCGGCGAGCTTGCTCGTAACGGCTTTGACGTTACCGTCTTTGAGGCATTCTTCACCGGCGGCGGCGTTTTGGTCTACGGTATTCCTGAGTTCCGTCTTCCAAAAGCTGTTGTTAAGCGCGAGATTGATGGCCTCCAGGAGCTGGGCGTTAAGTTTGAGTACAACTCTGTTGTCGGTCGTATTACTGATGCAGACGAGCTCTTTGAGCAGGGCTTTGACGCAATCTACATTGCAACTGGCGCTGGTCTTCCAAAGCTTCTCCACATTCCTGGTGAGAACCTGCCTAACGTCTTCTTTGCAAACGAGTACCTCACCCGCGTTAACCTTATGAAGGCTAACAACTTCCCTGAGTACGATACCCCAACCAAGCACGGCAAGAACGTCGTTGTCTTTGGTGGCGGCAACGTTGCTATGGATGCTGTCCGTACTGCTAAGCGTCTTGGCGCTGAGCGTGCAATCATCGCTTACCGTCGTACTGAGGACGAGATGCCTGCTCGTCGTGCAGAGCTGCACCACGCAAAGGCAGAGGGCGTTGAGGTTCTTCCTCTCGTCTCCCCTCTCGAGTTTGTTGCTGGCGAGGACGGCGCAGTTTGCGCAGTTCGCGTCCAGAAGATGGAGCTCGGCGAGCCTGACGCTGACGGACGTCGTCGTCCAGTACCTATTGAGGGTGCTATCGAGGATATTCCTTGCGACGTTGCAATTTCTGCAATCGGCACCAACGCTAATCCATTTGCAAAGATGATTGGTGACATCAAGCTCAACAAGTGGGGCTACATTGAGGCCGACGAAGAGGGCCGTACTTCCGATCCTCGCATTTGGGCTGGTGGCGACATCGTAACCGGTGCTGCAACCGTCATTCTTGCAATGGGCGCTGGTAAGGTAGCAGCTGCTTCCATCACCAAGCACCTCGGCTAATTCAGTTTCGCTGACGTAGCTGCAGCTCACAGAGCGAGCTTACATGGTCCGGCTCTCCAACGAGCTAACATGCAATCACAAAAGACCTGGTACCACATGGTACCAGGTCTTTTTCATGGCCAGAAACTCCGCAGCCCAACACTCGAGCGCACGGGTTTCTCGCCATGTGCGCCTGAAAAGTGCAAAGAATCTGTATTTGAGCCACCGATTCTTTGAAGAAATCAGGCAAATCCACCGATTCTTTTACTTATTTAGGCAGAAGTTA
>CALBBS010000186.1 GCA_937926845.1 uncultured Atopobium sp.
TGATGGAGGTCCAGCACCCCTTGCTATTGCGTCTACTATTGTCGACTGTACAGGCGATGAGCCGCGCATTTTGCGCGAAGGCGCCATCACAACCGAGGATATTCTCGCCACTGCGGGATTTGCAAAATAGATAAAAATCCTATCCCTTTTATGTGTTTTGGCTGCCGCTTTTGCCTGCATGCGGTACTCTCTATAGGAGTGAATTTTCTGAGGAGGATACGTATGCGTATTGCAGTTGGTTCCGATCACGCTGGCTTTATCCAGAAAGATCCTATCATTGAGCACATTAAGTCGCTTGGTCATGAGGTTTTGGACTTTGGTCCTGCAAACGACGACCGCGTTGATTACCCTGATTTTGCAGATAAGGTTGCTCGCGCAGTCGCAGCAGGCAAAGCAGATCGCGGCGTTCTGATTTGCGGAACTGGTATTGGCATTGCTATGACTGCTGATAAAGTCCCTGGTATTCGCGCTACTCCTGTTCAGACCGTCCAGTTTGCAGAGCTTGCTCGCGAGCACAATAACGCAAACGTCATTGGCCTTTCTGGTCGATTCACTGATCTTGCTGTTAACGAGGCTATTGTGGATACCTTCCTAAGCACCGAGTTTGCAGGCGGCCGTCATACGGGACGTGTCGAGAAGATCATGCGTGAAGATGATCCTAACTTTAAGGGTGTTGATGCTGAGTAAGTAAGCGGCACATAAACAGTGCTGCATAAGTAATACATACGCAAACCTGCAGGGAATGTAGAGGCTAGGTTAAAGTTGCTCGCATTCAAATAAAACGCAGGCCAAGCTCTTGGAGGGAGCATTATGGCAGATTATGATGAGTCCAGACTTACGGTTGTTGACCACCCACTAGTTCAGCACAAGCTTCACATTCTTCGCGACAAGACAACCACCACCAAGCAGTTCCGTGAGCTTGTCAACGAGCTCGCAATTCTTGAGAGCTACGAGGCAATGCGTGACTTCCCACTTGAGGACGTCGAGGTAGAGACTCCTCTTGAGACTATGACTGCTAAGCGCATTGCTGGTAAGAAGGTTGCTATTATTCCAATTCTTCGCGCTGGCCTTGGTATGGTTGACGGCATTCTTGAGCTGGTTCCCTCTGCTCGCGTTGGTCATGTTGGTATGTATCGCGATCCAGAGACCCACCTTCCTCATCAGTATTACTGCAAGTTCCCTGCAGACATCGAGAACCGCACCTGCCTGGTTGTTGATCCAATGCTGGCAACCGGCGGCTCTCTCACTGCTGCTATTCAGTTCCTGCGTGAAGCAGGTGTCAAGGACATTCGTTGCCTGACCATTGTTTCTTGCCCTGAGGGCGTCAAGGCAACTCTGGACTTTGACCCAGAGGTACGCCTTTACACCTGCACCGTTGATCGTCAGCTGAGCCCAAATGCTTACATTCTTCCAGGTCTTGGCGACGCAGGTGACCGCATTTACGGTACCAAGTAAGGAGCTCATCGCACTTCTCGCAATTTAATATAGTTGCGAATACGTACGTTAGTACTTGATCCAGCACTCACATAACGTGTGTACTGGATCATTTTTCTTTTCAAATCATCACTTTACGAGAAGAAATAACAGTTGGCACATATCAAAAACTTTGCAAATAACAGGGGATATTGATACAACTATTTTTATCTGGTCATAACTATATCTATCAAGAAAAAAGCAACATAACAGCAGCTTAGAAGTGTTATAGTTGAATGAAACAATTACGGCAGCTAACACGAAATGTGTCAGTAATGTGAGAGTTTGAGCATAAGTCAATTATTTGATTTTGTAATCGTGACTATGCATTCATTTAGTGTTAGTATCGCCGTTCGTCGCAAATATGCACGCCGAGTGGTAGATAATACACTCCAAGTGGCATATTCTTGGCATCTTACGTTGTGTTTCAAGTATGCTGAGCAGTGACGGGCAATCTGAAATGGTTGCAGATTGTATGGGGAGGTTGAGACAGAGTGGATGTTCTTGCGCAGTTGCCAGCAGAGATGGCCGAGCTGCTCGAAAGTTTTTTGCCACACGCACTAGTTGGTAACACCATCTTTGGTTTCACGAACTACATTTTCTATTTCTTAATCGCTGTTGTGATTTTTCTGATTGTCTGCTTTAGGTTTAAGAAGAAGCAGGCAGAGAGCATTGTTCCTCAGGGACGCTTTGTTAATGGCGTTGAGTATTTGATTGAGTACATTAGGGACGATGTCTGCAAGGCTTCTCTTGGAGATACTTGGCGTACACACTTCCCCTTCTTGATCACCATCTTTATGTTCATCTTAATCAATGACCTCATTGGTCTTATTCCTGGAGCACACCCAGGTACCGGTACTATTGGTGTTACTGCCGCTCTCGGTCTTTGCTCTCTTGGATACTTTATGTATGTAGGTGCAAAAAAGATGGGCGTTATTGGCTACATCTTGAGCCTTGCACCAAAGGGCGTTAATCCTGTTATCGCAGCAGTTATCTGGGTTATTGAGGTCTTCTCAACATTCCTTCGTCTGGTTACTCTGGCTGTCCGTCTGTTCTGCAACATGTATGCAGGTCACATCGTTATGGGTACGTTTGCAATTCTTGCATCTATGTACTTTATGCCAGCAATTGAGAACTTCTCCGCATCAACAGCTGCTCAGGCAGGATTTTCGATTTTCTGGGTTTTGCTGTTGATTATCATTTATTTGGTAGAAACTATTGTTGCTTTCATTCAGGCATACGTTTTTACCCTGCTCTCCACTGTCTACATCCAGCTGGTAGAGTCTGAGCACTAAGCAAAATGCTTAGTTGGTGGCATTGCCACACTGGTGCCAAGCGGCACAAAAGATGAAGTCATCTGAGCCCACGCTCAGTTGATGATAGGTATGTATATTGGTCGCCTTGAGAGGGGCGAGCGAAAAAGGAGGAATCGTGGGAATTTTTGGATATGCTCTTTGCGTTGTCGCAGCAGCAGGTTGTATTAGCGCCGTAGCAATGAGTGCCGCTAACAACATGGCTCGTCAGCCTGAGGTTCAGGGCCGTCTCTTCACAGTTTTTATTCTTGGCTGCGCATTTATCGAGGCACTTACCCTGATTGGCTTCGTTGTTACCCTGATGGTTAAGTAAATAACAGTACGTAACAGCGAAATCGCTACGTTGGAGGAATGCATGAATACGATTTGTAAGGGAGCAAGAAAGGCCAGCACAGTAGGCGCGACTGCTGCTCTACTTGTGGCAATGGCTCCCTCAGTCGCACTTGCCGAAGAGGGTGCAAGTGGTGCCGATATTCTTCTTCCAAAGCCCGCTGAGTTTGTTCCTGCTCTGATTGCGTTTCTGATCATCTTTGCTGTTGTAGCAAAGTTTGTATGGCCTTCCGTTCTACGTATGCTTGACAAGCGTCAAGAGAAGATCCAAGGCGATCTGGACGCTGCAGCAAAGTCTCGCGAGGAAGCCAACAGGGATCGTGAAATCGCAGCAGCTGGTATCGATGCAGCTAAGCAGCAAGCAAACGAGATTGTTTCTGCTGCTAAGCGCGAGGGTGAAGAAGAGCGTGCTCGTATCATTGAGCAGGCAAAGGTAGAGGCTGCCGAGATTGTAACTAAGGGTAAGGGCGTTGTAGAGTCTGAGCGTCGTCACGCCATGGCTGAGCTTTCTGATTCCGTCGTTGATCTTGCCGTTGATATTGCCGGAAAGATTATTGGCAACGAGCTGTCAGTTGAGCAGCAGCGTGCTCTTGCCGAAAAGTACCTTGCGGAAGTAGGTACTCCAGATGAGCACTAATAAAGACGATCAAGACAGAAAAGTAGAGGGCTATACCAGGGCGCTCCTGGAGGCTGGCCGCGCAGAAGGTCGTGCAACTGCAGACCTTGTACAGGTGCAGCACGCAAAGAAGTTCTCTCCAGAAGTTCTTGAGACTCTTGGTGCTATGCAGGCGAGTGAGGATGTCAGCCTCATCAATGATGTTGCCGCTACGTTCCAGGAGCTTCTTGAAGAAGAAGACAAGACACTTACGGTAACGGTAACCACCACAATGCCTCTTGATGATGAGTTACGCGCAAAGGTCACCGAGAAGCTCGAGAAGAACTTCAATACTCAGGTGTATCTTATTGAGCGTGTTAATCCCAAGATTTTGGGCGGCATCGTAGTTGAGGCACGTGATCATCGTTATGATGCATCGGTAAAGACACAACTCACTCACATTAAGAGTAGGCTCTCTTCAGATCACGTTGAAAGTGAATTGTAATGACTGATAAGACCACCATACAGGAAGGAACGCTGAGCTCAGATGCTGTAATGGCACAGCTTAGAGAGCGCCTTTCTAAGGTCAATTCAACCGTATCCCAGCAAGAGGTATCTGCTGTTACAGAGGTAGCAGACGGTATTGCCCGTGTTGCTGGTCTACGCAGCGCTATGGCAGGCGAGTTGCTGGAGTTTACCAGCTCCGTTACTGGCCACAGCGTATTCGGTCTTGCTCAGAACCTTGATGAAACTTCAGTCGGCGCTGTTTTGTTCGGCGAAGTTTCTGAGATTAAGGAAGGCGACGAGTGCCGTACAACCGGCCGCGTCATGGATATTCCAGCTGGTTTTGACATGCTTGGTCGTGTTGTTAACCCACTGGGCCAGCCTATTGATGGCCTTGGCGCTATCCACGCTACACATCGTCGCCCTATTGAGTTCAAGGCTCCTGGCATCATGCAGCGTCAGCCTGTCTGCGAGCCAGTTCAGACTGGACTTCTGGCAATTGACGCTATGGTTCCTGTCGGCCGTGGTCAGCGTGAGTTGATCATTGGTGACCGTAAGACCGGTAAGACCGCTATCGCAATTGACGCAATCGTAAACCAGAAGAACACCGACATGATTTGTATCTATGTCGCCATCGGTCAGAAGGCGTCTACAGTTGCAAACATCCGCGAGTCTCTTTCCCGCCATGGTGTTCTTGATAAGACCGTCATTGTTGCAGCTACCGCAGCTGATTCTGCTCCAATGCAGTACATTGCCCCTATGGCAGGCGCTGCTATTGGTGAGTTCTTTATGTATAACGATAAGGACGGCAAGCCTGCTGACAAAGATCATCCAGGCGGACACGTTCTTGTTGTTTACGATGACCTCTCTAAGCAGGCAGTTGCATACCGTCAGATGTCACTGACGCTTCACCGTCCACCAGGACGTGAGGCATATCCTGGTGATATTTTCTACCTGCACTCACGCTTGCTGGAGCGTGCATGTAAGCTCTCCGATGAAAACGGAGCAGGTTCTCTTACAGCACTTCCAATTATTGAGACGCAGGAAGGCGACGTTTCTGCATACATTCCTACAAACGTCATTTCCATTACAGACGGCCAGATTTATCTGCAGTCTAACCTCTTCTTCCAGGGCCAGCGTCCAGCAGTCGACGTAGGTATTTCCGTATCCCGCGTTGGTGGCGACGCTCAGGTCAAGGCTATGAAGCAGGTTGCAGGTACACTTCGTCTGGACCTTGCAAGTTATCGTGAGAAGCAGGCATTCTCGCAGTTTGGATCCGACTTGGATGCAACTACGCAGTACCAGCTCAACCACGGTGCTCACACGATGGAGCTGCTCAAGCAGCCTCGTTACTCAGCTCTGGACGTTGTAGACCAGATTTGCGCAATTTACGCTGCAAAAGAGAACTTCATTGATGACGTTGATCTTGAGAACGTTGCTCTCTTCCGTGATGGCCTTGCTCAGTACATGAGTGAGTATCACCCACAGCTCCGCAATTCTCTGCGC
>CALBBS010000187.1 GCA_937926845.1 uncultured Atopobium sp.
CCTCAAGGGGTTTCTCGCCAGAAGGTGCTGCGGTCAGAGGGCGCTCGTAGTCACGAAGGCGCAGAAGCGACAGCTCGCCATAGGTGTGGACAAAGATGTTAGAGTGCTCGCGCATAAAGACGGGGTCGCGGCCATCGTGGTCGTTGTAGAGTACAGCCACAGGAAAGCCTGCGTTTTGTGCTGTCTGTGCGCCAAACGGAGCATCCTCGAAGACCCAGGTAGTTGCCTTATCGGTGCCAAGGCGGCGAAGGGCCTCAAGGTAAACATCGGGCTCAACCTTGTCCACTCCCCCAACATCTTCTGTTGAAACCACTGTTTTAAAGAGGTGCTCAATACCTTGAGCTGCCAGGGCTGCACGAACTTCTCGCACGGGAGTTGACGAAGCAACGGCCATAGGAATGCCTGCAGTGTAGAGTTCCTGTAAGAACTCCTTTGCACCGGGAATGATTGAAACATGATGTTGGTACTGATCAGTTACGTACGCACAGAACTCTTCATACAAAGTTTCTGCAGTGATAGGGAGCCCCAGATGATCCACGCATAATTTGCAACCATCCATAAGCGAAACAGCCTCTACTTGTTCAAAAAAATCTGAATCAACGGTCTTGCCGTATTTAGGAAGAACAGCACCAAAAACGTTGTGCCAAACGCGCATTGAATCAACAAGAGTTCCATCGCAATCAAAAATTGCACCGGCCACCTGCATAATGCCTCCGTAAACAAACTTATTAGTTGCAATCGTGAAATATCTACTCTAAGTAGGGTAAAGTATCTCACGTTTATAAATTGTTTTCATGGAGGACGCATGGCACGTTATAGCTATCATTGCACACACTGCGACAATACCTTTGAGATTGAGCGCCCAATGAGCCTGAAGATTGAAGCTCCTCAGTGCCCAAAATGCGGACATGAGACTGAGCGCGTTTACAACACCTCAACCATCGTCTTTAAGGGTAGCGGATTCTATAACACCGATAGTAAGGGAAAGTAATCCCGCGCTCTAAAACACTAGCGTTTTAGATGCTCCACACGCCCATCGACAGCACTTCTGAAGCTCTTGTTGTGATACACAGCAAGAGCTTTTATTTGCGCTTAAGGACCGCCATAAAGTGAGCGTCGCAATCAGCAGAGGCAAAAGCTGTCTGCAAAAATCCCTCTGGTGTAATGCACGTATCGAGAAACTCTTGTGCTTCTGTCGTTAAGCATGCACGTGCGGGACACTCAAAAAGACTTTGCACCTCAAAATGAGAGCCCTCTGAGCTTGCAAGAAAATCATCTACAACCTGCTGATTCTCTGAATTTGAGAGTGAACAGGTTGCGTAAACTAAATAGCCACCAATCTCTACGCGGCTGCTACAGCTTTGTAAGAGTTTGGTCTGTAAAGCAGTAAGCTCTCCCCCGTCATACAGACTTTCTGGTAACAGATTCCACGCAATCTCTGGATGGCGACGAAGGGTGCCCAAACCAGAACAGGGAGCATCAATAAACACCACGTCAAAGCTCTGATTAAGCTCCTTTGGAACCTCTGGTGACACAAACTGTGTGGCGTCAAACGTGAGTGATGTAACCAGATCTGAAAGGCCAGCAGTTTTCAATCTTCTTTTTGAAACGTGGGACTTTCCCTTTACGAGCTCAACTGCAGTAATCGTAATATCCTTTTTATCAAGCACCTCAAAAGCATGAGAAAGCAGCAAAGACTTAGTTCCTCTGCCCTGTCCAACCTCAAGAAGATTATGGTAAGTATAAGAAGCAGTAAGAAGAGCCACAAGCTGAGAAGCTAAATCTGCAGGAACAAGCTGAACTTTCTTTACATATGCATCAACGTTAAGTTGAGCAGGATTTTTTACTTCATACACATCTGGCAAAACTGTTTGCTGTAACTCTAAAGAACTGCTCTGCAATTGTTGTTCTGATACGCTTCTTTGTAGAACATACACAGGAGCTGGGTTTTTAAGATTAAGAATGAGTTTTTGAGCAGCAGATTCTCCAAGTGACTCAATAATCTCCAAGCAAATCCATTCAGGAATGCCTGACGCCCACGAAAGCTCTGAAGGCGTTTTGGGATTTTTTGCACGCGTAAGCTGAGCTTCTTTTTCAGAAATCTTCCTCAGCACAGCATTTGCAAGACCTGATGAACGCCGTGAGACAGACTTCACCAACTCAACACCTTGGCTGATAGCAGCATCGCGTCTAGTTTCTAGATATAAAACCTCAAAAACAGCAATACGGAGAGCGTCCTGTACCTTTGGCTCTAGATGAATACCTGACTTAAGATGATTCTTTAAAGCTTCATCAAGTTTGCCTTTAGTAAGAGTTGCCCCCAGAGCAAGACGAGTAGCAAAAGCTTTGTCTTGTACAGAGAGTTCCAAGAAATCTTTTGACTCTCGTAAGTAATCACGAATACGTAGATTATTGCGTCTACACTCAAAGAATGCCTGATAGGCCACTCTTCGAGCAGAAGTTAAGGTGGCCATTATTGAAGCATCTGCCAGGTCATCTGGGACTTCTGAAGTCCAGCGGCAAATGATTTGGCATCCATGGAGCGCTTGCCGTCTGGACGCACCTCAAGAAGTTCAAGGATGCCTTCAGAGCAACCAAGAAACAGCCTATGATCTTGAAGAGCAACCTGACCTTGAGCAACAGAAACTTCACTTGGAGCTAGCTGAGCGGACAAAACGCGAAGAGACCTGCCACCAACAGATACGCGAGCAGGAGCGGTATCAGACGAAGCTTGAACCCTCAACGCATTTACCTGGGCTGAATCTTCTGGAGCAAGCTTCATTTCTTGCTTGGTAACTTTAGGAGCAAACGTTACTTCTCGCTCATCTTGTGCATGCCACTCAAGAGAGCCTTCCTTGAGCTCAGAAAGAGCCTCAGACAGTGCGTCAGCACCCAAATGTGCTAGGGCATCAGTGAGCTGCTCAGTATTTTTGGAGCCAACCTCACACGATGCTTGCTTGCACCAGTCTCCCGCATCAAGCTCGTGCGCAATTTTCATGATAGAAACGCCAGCAATAGCATCACCCGCAAGGATGGCACGCTGAATTGGAGCGGCTCCTCGCCAGCGAGGCAGCAGCGATGCGTGAACGTTCAGAGCGCCATAAGGTGAAAGAGAGATAACTTCATCTGGCAAAATGCAGCCAAAAGCAACCATACAGAGCGCTTCTGGTTGTACCTCTTGCATGGAAAAAATTACTTCTGGAGTCATGCGGTTTGCCTCAAGAACGGGCAATCCGAGCTCTTGTGCACATTCTTTTACGGGAGACGGCTCAAGTGTTTTACCACGACCGCGAACGGCATCTGGCCTTGTAATGACCAGAGCAACCTGGTGGTCATGGGCAAGTTTTTTGAGCGATGGAACGGCAAAATCTGGAGTTCCCATAAAGACTACGCGCATGTCAACTCCTAATAGTCTGTTTGACCAGGACGGGCACCAGAAGCCAGTGCCTCTTTGTACTCCTGTAGTGTTTCCATACGAGCACCTGGTCCCAGGTGATCTGGCATGGTTACGCCGTTGATGTGGTCAATCTCATGCTGCAAACAAACGGCGAGAAGATCTCCTTCTGCCTCATAGCGCATCAGATCGCCCTCGAGGTTATATGCGTGAACGACAACGTGGCTTGGGCGCGTAACCGGAACAGTAATGCCAGGGAACGAAAGACAGCCCTCTTCATAAACACGAGGCTCGCCATCTGCAACTTTGATCTCTGGGTTAATGAGCACAAAAGGGTTCTCTTGGCCGTTAGGATAGTCAACATCGATGACTACCATGCGTTTCATATAGCCGACCTGAGGTCCAGCAAGACCAACGCCGTCGGAAGCATACATAACCTTGAGCATGTGCTCGGCCATTTTGCGGACATCGTCGTTAATATCGTCAATCTCTTCGCACTCTTGGCTCAGACGAGGGTCTGGCCAAAGTACCATATCATCAGCTTCAAAACTCATAACAATCCTTACATCATGTCGTAAGCGTCAACATCTAATGTCATGTTGATACCCACTCTTTTATCAAGTGAAGCAGCACACTCAGAAAGAATTTCTCCCACCTGAGCGTCCACGGGAGCCTTTACTAAAATATGTCTGCGATACTTATCTTTTACCTTGGCTTTTACACAATCAGCAGGACCCAAAATCTCCCATCCTGTTTGCGCGTCTAACTTTATATGCAGCGCCTCTGCCATCTGATCTGCTACGCGACGAACTTCTTTTTCTGAAGCTCCCCAGAAAAGCACATTAGACAAGCGCGAGAAAGGTGGATAAGCCCCCTCTCTTCTCTCTTTAAGTTCTGCATCAAGAAACGGGCGTCTGTCATGTGTAACTACAGAAGCAATAGCAGGATGTGTTGACCAGTACGACTGAATGATAACCTTACCTGGCTTTTCTCCCCTACCTGCACGACCAGCAACCTGCTCCAGTAAGTCAAATGTTCTCTCAGCTGCTCTAAAATCTGGCAGCTTAAGCATGGTATCGGCATTGATAACACCAACCAAGGTGACATCAGGAAAATCCAGACCCTTTGCAATCATCTGCGTACCAATAAGCACAGCTCCAGGAGTTGCGTCAAAAAGCTCAAGAAGACGCTGATGTTCGCCCTTTTTGGCCGTGGTATCGGCATCCATACGAATAATTGGCGCATCGCTGCCAAGCAGAAGCTTGAGCTCATCTTCTACACGTTGCGTTCCCACTCCGTACGCACCCATGTAGCGACTTCCACAGTTAGGACATTTACTGGAAGGATTGGGGTACGCATGCTGAGACCACTGTCTGCCGCAACTGTGACAAACCAGAGAATGCGTGCGCTCATGGTACGTGAGAGACGTCGAGCAGTGCGGACACTCGGGCACACAGCCACACTCACGACACATCAAAAAGTTTGCAAATCCACGACGATTAAGGAGTAGAACGCTTTTCTCGCCACGCTCTGTTGTCTCTTGTAGCGCAAGAGCAAGAGCTGACGAGAAGACCGATCTACCTCCGTTTTTGAACTGGGAAGCCATATCAACTACCTGGACCTGCGGAAGAACCGCCACACCGGGCCTCTCGGTCATGGCAACACGTGTCCAGTTAGTGCCACGCCAGCTTCCTTGAGCCGTTCGATATAAGCTCTCAAGCGAAGGTGTTGCAGAACCAAGCACCAGCGCAGCACCGCGAAGACGGGCCATTTGAGCAGCTACTTCTCTTGCGTGATAGCGTGGGAGCGAATCTTGCTTGTATGAAGCCTCGTGTTCCTCGTCAATGATGTACAGTCCAGGGTTTTGGATGGGCGCAAACAGAGCAGATCGTGCACCTACTACCACGCGGGCTCTACCCTGTCTGATTAAATCCCACTGATCAAAGCGCTCACCAAGCGAAAGCTTTGAGTGAAGAACGGCCACCTGCTCGCCAAAACGCGAACGGAATCGGCCTACTGTTTGCGCGGTAAGAGAAATCTCAGGGACAAGCACCACAGCACCCTTGCCCTCCGCTAAAGTCTTCTCAATCGCAGAAAGATACACCTCAGTTTTACCTGAACCCGTTACACCATCAATAAGCACAACATCACCTTGAGCAGCAGTTTGTGCAGTCTCGATTGCTGCAAGAGCAGACACCTGGCCTTCAGTAAGCTTCTGTGGACGAGGTGCCATACCACTTGAAAGCGTGGTTCCCAGACCCTCCTGGCTTCCACGAATTTGTCGCTGTGTGCGTACCTCAACAATACCCTTTTTCTGCAGTGCAGTA
>CALBBS010000188.1 GCA_937926845.1 uncultured Atopobium sp.
GCCAGCTGATTCTTGCGCTCGCGAAGACGTGGGAAATGCTCGTAGACCATCTTGACGGTCTTAGCGTTCTGGGAATCGGGCTGCGTATAGCCGCCCATCTCAAGGTTTTCAGCAACACTCATGCGAGAAAACACACGGCGGCCCTCAGGGCACAATGCCAGGCCAGCCTCAACAATCTTGTGAGCGCGCTGGCCTACAAGGTTTTTCTCGTCAAGCGTAATGGTGCCAGAGTCAGGCTTTACCAGACCAGCAATAGTGTTCAGTGTAGTTGATTTACCTGCGCCGTTTGCACCAATAAGGGTGACAATCTCGCCCTCGTGGATGTCAAAAGAAATGCCCTGGACCGCGTGGATTGCGCCGTAAGAAACGTTAAGGTCCTTGACGGACAGCAGAGTTTTTCCTGCGCCAGTTGCCTGGGTGTTTGTAGTTTCAGCGGCCATTAGCGCACCTCCTGCTTTCCAAGATATGCCTCGATAACGCGAGGATTATTCTGAACTTCTTCTGGCGTTCCCTTTGCAATGATGTTGCCGTGGTCAAGAACGGCCAAACCCTCGCAGATGCCCATAACAAACTTCATATCATGTTCAATGAGAAGGACTGCAATCTTGAAATCGTCACGGATCTTAAGAACGTTCTCCATAAGCTCGTCAGTCTCTGCTGGGTTCATGCCTGCAGCAGGCTCATCGAGCAGCAGAATCTTCGGTTGTGTTGCCAGAGCACGAAGAATCTCAAGCTTACGCTGAGCGCCATAAGGAAGGTTGCCTGCCAGTGTATTTGCAAGATTCTCCATGCCAAAAATGCGCAGCAGCTCGCGAGCGTTATCAGCGCTTTCCTTCTCCTGCTTCCAGTGAGCTGGAAGTCGGAAGACGTCCTCAAATAAGTGAGACGTCATGTGGCTTCCCTGACCAACCTGAATGTTCTCCATAACAGTCATGTTGTTGAACAGGCGAATATTCTGGAAGGTACGGGCAATACCCATGTGGTTTGCCTCAACAACGCTCTTTCCAGCAAGGTCGTAGCCGTCAATCATAACGGTACCACGGGTTGGCTTGTAGACGTTGGTGAGCAGGTTGAAGACAGTTGTTTTACCTGCACCGTTAGGACCAATGATGCCAGAGATCTCGGTAGGACCAAGAGCAATGTTGAAGTCATTAACAGCCGTCAAGCCACCAAAGTCAATGCCAAGGTGCTCAGCCTGAAGAACTGGAATTGCACCAAGATCTCGCTCAGGAATGAGGTTAGGAGACTCTTGCCTGATAAGTTTTGTAGTGTTTTTAGTTGCCATCGCTCTTACGCCTCCTTCGAATCAGTTGAGGCTTCTACCTGCGTATCCGCCTGCTCGTTTGCCTGAGCGCCTACCTTCGCGTTGACCTGCACGACCGTCTGCTCGTCCAAGTCATCATTGTTCCAAGGGAAGTCCCTGTTCATGACTCGTTCAATAATGCGAGACAGCGAGAAGTCATAAGAGCCAAACAGACCCTCTGGTCTAAAGATCATGACCAGAATCAGCACGATTGCATAAGCAACCATGCGATAGTCAGCAAAGGCACGTAGAGCCTCTGGGAGTACGGTCAGGACAGTTGCGGACACAACGGAACCAAACATAGAGCCCATGCCACCAAGAACAACCATAACCAGAATCTCAACAGACTTCATGAAGCCAAACTTGGCAGGCGCCATAACGCCGATGCAGCCCGCGTAAAGGCCTCCTGCAATACCAGCA
>CALBBS010000189.1 GCA_937926845.1 uncultured Atopobium sp.
CCGATCTACAGTACGCTCTGGGTGGATCAACCATCGGTCTTGGCCTTACCGCCAATTTAGTTGGCGCTCGAGCTCGCCTTGACCTCAATAATCGCTATCACGCCACTCACGAAGAGACGCTTGATATCAACCACCTAGTACGCATGCGTGGCACCTCTACGCGTGCACAGCTCACCGAGTCCGGCGTCCTTAACGAGGCAGCTAAGAAGACGCTTCGCGCAACTATCGATCTTGTCCGCGGCGCAAAGGACGCCCAGGGCAACGAGATTGAAACGGTCATGATTCTTGGTGACGACGTTGTCAACAAGACCATGCCTGCTATTCTCTGTGATGAAGACGACGTTGCTGGTAACCACGGCGCTACCATTGGATCCGTCTCCCCTGAGCAGCTTGATTACCTTGCGGCTCGAGGACTTTCTCGCCAGGCTGCTGAGCAGCTGTTTGTGCGCGCGCTCTTTGAAGACGCCATCATCAACGCACCTGAGGAGATTTCTCACCGCGTGGCCGTTGAGCGTTGCGAGGCTGAGCTGGGCGCAGAAATTGCTCACGACTATGACGAAGCTGCAGCTAGTGACGATGCAGCTGGCAACTCCCTGGCTGCCAGTGATGGCAGGGATTCCGACGCTGAAGCCGATTCCAGCAAAGGTGGTGTCGCGTAATGACCGACGCAGAAGTTGCTCAGATTACCGATAACCCTTACAAGGCAGATTTTCCAATTCTGGCAGCAAACCCCGAGGTAGCTTACTTGGACAGCGCTGCTACTTCTCAGCGTCCCCGTGCAGTTATTGAGGCGCAGTCTAGCTTCTACGAGACCATGAACGCAAACGCTTTGCGCGGACTGTATCGTTGGAGCGTGGAAGCAACCGCAGCTATCGAGGGTTCCCGCGCTTCAATTGCAAAGTTCATTGGCGCTGTCGATAAAAACGGCAAGCCAGAAAGCCAGCAGATTATCTTTACGCGTAACACTTCTGAGGCGCTTAATCTGGTTGCTTCAAGCCTTGGCCGCTATGCACTCAAACCAGGCGATGACGTGGTCATTTCCATTATGGAGCACCACTCCAATATCATCCCATGGCAGCAGATTTGTAAAGCTACCGGCGCTAACCTGGTGTATCTGCGCATGAATTCGCAGTATCAGATTACGCCAGAAGAGATCGCGTCAAAGATTACCGAGCGCGCCAAAATTGTGTCTGTCACACACGTTTCTAACGTGCTGGGTACTCACAACGACATCAAGGCTATTGCCAAGCGCGCTCATACTGTGGGTGCCTA
>CALBBS010000190.1 GCA_937926845.1 uncultured Atopobium sp.
AATTTGCAATGGAGTCCAGAAGCCGTGCATCGTCAACTAACAGCGCGCGCTTGCGCTCCCAGCCCACCTCGATCAAAGCAACAATGTGGCCGCCAAACCATACGGGCACCACAAGAAAGCTGGTAAACGGAGGCAAATGACTTGCGTCAACGGTTATAACCTCACGAGTTTCTTCGTTAACAAGGTTGCGCTTTTTAACTCTTCCCTGCTTGAGCGTGCTTGAGTTCAAAGGCATGGTATGCAAGCGAAGTGCGTGCTCGGAATAAAACGTCAAACGCTCCAGAGAGCTGTTAAATGCAAAGTAGCGAGGAATTCTATCCAATGACGCACTTCTCAAAGACTCCGTTGCACCATGAAGGTGATACCCGTCTTGCTCAGCAAGATAGATAAGCGCACCATCGGCCTCGACAGTCTCTGAGAGCTCTTCTAACACGCGCTCGATAAGCTGACCCATATCTTCCGAGTCAAGCGTGTCCAAAACAATCTGAAGTGCTCCTGAGAGCCTCCTGTTGGCTCGGCGAAGGTCCAACACCATTCGTTCATCATCGTGCATAGGGCTAGCCATGTCACGAAGCTTAGAGGCAGTCAAAACAATAGCCTGTGTAGGAGCACCCACATAATCTGCACGCACACTCAAAACCTGCGACGTGCCATCTTGCGCAGGAGCAGCCACCATGGAAGTGGAGCCATCAATCGCAAACGGCAACGACTCTACAAAGAACGGCTTCTGCAAATTTTCTTGATTTGCAGGGGTAAACAAAAAGCGAACATCCAGGCCGGCAATGGTGCCGTCTTCCTTAGCAAATAAGGTTTCGGCCTCTTCATTGGCGAGAAGGACGGTGCCCTCCATATTAAAAACAATAACTGCATCGCTGGTCAGGCGTAGCAACTGAGACAGAGTTGCAGCAACGGTCCCGTCGACAACTCCCTCAACACGCCTTACGCTCAGCTTGTTATCTGCCACAGTCACTCCTTACCAGCGAGGAAAAACAAATCACATTTCCTAAGTATACGAAAAAGGCGGACCTCCGAAGAGATCCGCCGAAATTTCGTGGTGTCGGAGGCGGGACTTGAACCCGCA
>CALBBS010000191.1 GCA_937926845.1 uncultured Atopobium sp.
CTTAGACTCTTGGCTGCATAAAAATAGCGTAGCAGCCATATAAACTGCTACGCTAAAAAAGTCTAACTTTTGGGGGTCACATCAATACGCGGGCTTTTTTATTACGCTTTGGAGCTCTTACATCTCACGAGAGCTCATCATAGGTCCATCGGACCAAAGTGTAATCTCTCCTGAAGCAAGCGTTTTTGGGACATCAATAAGACGCTGGTTGGAAGAGCCTCTAAAACGCAAGGTAATATCGTGGAGACTCTGAACCCATGGACCGTCTACGAGAACATCAATACAAGACAGAATGCGGTCAGTGTACTCTGTGTGCCACTTTCCCTCGGTCAGCTGATCCCAGGTGTGACCCGAATACATCCAAATGCTCTTTTGTGGGTAGGTAGCTCTGACCTTCTCGACAAACTCAACAAGACCTTCTTGGTTTTCTGGCTCAAAAGGCTCTCCACCAAGGATGGAAAGACCATTGATATAGACAGGTGCAAGAGAGTCAATAATCTCTTGCTCAACTTCTGGAGTAAACTCTCCGCCGCTCTTGAAGTCCCACGCCTCGTAATTAAAGCAGCCTTCACAGTGCAGACGGCAGCCTGAAACAAACAGAGTTGTTCTTACGCCAACACCATTTGCAATATCTGAAAACTTAATATTTGAATAGTTCATACATAACCTTTGATGGGTAACTTCCACATATTGTGGATGTTACCTGATAGAGATAATAAAAACGAGCAGAAGGGCCAAAGCGCTCTTCTGCTCGTTTGTCTAGTACGTAAAACTTAGAGGTGAAGGACGCGGTCCTTAATCTCCTGGGTACGACCCTGATTCCAGAACTGAGTACCAATGTAGCCGCAGGTACGACGAGCAACGTTCATCTTGGTCTGATCACGGTTGCCGCAGTGTGGGCACTCCCAAACCAGCTTGCCATCCTCTTCAACAATCTGAATCTCGCCGTCATAACCGCACTCCTGGCAGAAGTCAGACTTGGTGTTGAGCTCTGCATACATGATGTGGTCATAGATGAACTGCATGACGCTGAGAACAGCCTCGATGTTGTCCTGCATGTTAGGAACCTCAACGTAAGAGATTGCTCCACCTGGGGAAAGACGCTGGAACTCAGACTCAAACTGGAGCTTCTGGAATGCGTCAATCTCTTCTGCAACGTGGACGTGGTAGCTGTTAGTGATGTAACCCTTATCGGTGATGCCTGGGATAACACCAAAGCGGCGCTGAAGTGCCTTAGCAAACTTGTAGGTAGTGGACTCAAGAGGAGTTCCGTAGAGGGAGTAATCGATATCCTCTGCTTCTTTCCACTCGGTGCACTTATCGTTCATGTGCTGCATAACCTGGAGCGCAAAAGGAGTTGCTTCCTTGTCAGTGTGGCTGTGACCAGTCATAGCCTTAACGCACTCGTACAGACCTGCATAGCCAAGGGAGATAGTAGAATATCCGCCGTAAAGCAGAGGATCGATAACCTCACCCTTGTCCAGGCGAGCAAGTGCGCCGTACTGCCAAAGGATTGGAGCAGCATCGGACAGGGTGCCCTTCAGGCGATCGTGACGAGCACGAAGTGCACGGTGGCAAAGCTCAAGACGCTCATCAAAGATCTTCCAGAACTTGTCCATATCGCGACCAGCAGAAAGAGCAACGTCAGGAAGGTTGATAGTTACAACACCCTGGTTGAAGCGGCCATAGTACTTAGGCTTGTTTGGCTCATAGTTCTTAGCGCGAGCAACGTTGTTGAAGCCATTACCAGAACGGTCTGGAGTCAGGAAGGAACGGCAGCCCATGCAGGTGAAGGTATCGCCCTCGCCTTCCTTCTCGCCCTTAGAAAGCTTGTACTCCTTCATCTTCTTCTCAGAGATGTAGTCAGGGACAAGACGGCGAGCGGTGCACTTTGCAGCCATCTGAGTGAGGTAGTAGTACTTGGAATCCTCGTAAACGTTATCCTCTTCAAGAACGTAGATGAGCTTAGGGAATGCAGGAGTAATCCAGACGCCCTCCTCGTTCTTTACGCCCTGGTAACGCTGACGGAGCATCTCCTCAATGATGAGTGCAAGGTCCTGCTTCTCCTGCTCATTCTTTGCCTCATTGAGGTACATAAAGACGGTAATGAAAGGAGCCTGGCCATTGGTGGTCATGAGGGTGACAACCTGATACTGAATGGTCTGAACGCCACGAGAAACCTCATCACGAAGGCGCTTCTCAACCATCTCATTGAGCTGCTCAGCAGAGAGCTCAACACCGACGGAGTTCATCTCCTCCATAACAGTCTTGCGGATCTTCTTACGAGAAACATCAACAAAAGGAGCAAGGTGTGCCAAGGAGATGGACTGACCGCCGTACTGGCAGGATGCTACCTGAGCAATGATCTGAGTTGCAATGTTACATGCAGTGGAGAAGCTGTGTGGACGCTCAATCAGAGTACCGGAGATAACAGTGCCGTTCTGCAGCATGTCATCAAGGTTGATGAGGTCACAGTTGTGCATGTGCTGTGCAAAGTAATCGGAATCGTGGAAGTGGATAAGACCCTCATTGTGAGCAGCAACAATGTCCTCTGGAAGAAGCTCACGCTGAACGAGGTCCTTAGAAACCTCGCCAGCCATGTAGTCACGCTGAACGGAAACAACGGTAGGGTTCTTGTTGGAGTTCTCCTGCTTGACTTCCTCGTTGTTGCACTCAATCAGAGACAGAATCTTGTCATCGGTGGTGTTCTTGTGACGCTTCTGGTTCTGGATGTAGCGGTAAATGATGTACTTACGAGCAACCTCAAAGCGGTCAAGAGCCATGAGCTGATCCTCGACAAGGTCCTGGACCTCCTCGACGGTGACGGTGTGTCCAGCCTTCTCGCACTCATCGGTAACGTTGAGAGAAGCAAACTGAATCTCACGCTCAGTCAGGCGCTGATCCTCAGGGACCTCTGCGTTAGCCTTAGCGATTGCGTTAACAATCTTCTCAACCTCGAAGGTGACCTCTGAGCCATTGCGCTTGATAATCTTCATGTGCAAACTCCTTGAACAAACGTTGGTGAAAGCAACGCTTTCATGCGTGTTTAATTGGATTATCACTGCGGTTCCTAAGCTTTTGCCTAAGCGAAGTAGTTGGGAACCCGCTTGTGTGATGGAAACTACTATGCCACAACTTATAGTGTTTGGGTTCGAGAACTATAACAATATATTGTGAAATTTCCACACGAATACAAAATTATGTATTGACACGTTGCGGCAACCAATATCTCTGCAGGTAGAAAATTAGCTAGAAACTTCGCTAATTACAAAATTTATTAATGGTCAAAAAATAATTCGATTTTTTGTATGTAGGCATTCGTCGCCTTTCACAAATGCGTCACAATTCACCCCTCAGCACTCACTTTTGTTGAGCGTTTGGGGACTAAAAAAGCCGACACAAAATGTCGGCTTTGGTGGCTAGTCTAGGGGAGGCTGTGGACGCCAGGTTGCATCTTTATAGATAAGGCGTGCATCCTTCCAGCCCTTTATAAGGCGAGAAAGACCAGACGAGAAGTGCGCTCTATCTACCAAAATGAGTCGAATAATCTCTTTTGCAAAGGTCAGAGCGGTACCAACACCAAAGAGTACAGGGTTGTAATCACCGTGAACCTGGAAGTAACGAGCAATATAGCCGCGGTTACGTGTGATGTAATAGCGCGTCATATCAGAGGTTGAATTAAGCTGACGCACAGAACCAATACTCTGACCAGGAACTTCTCGACATCTTGAAAGAACAAAGTCTGGAATCAAAATAGGCTGCGTCACCTTGCTGGCCAAATAGCCATACAGAGCATCGTCCCAATAGATAAAGAAACGTGCATCAGGTAGGCCAATCTTCTGCACTACAGAACGCTTAAAGCAAGCACCCTCAAAGCACATAACATTGCACTCGCGGTAAGACACACCGTCAAAGCCAGCCTTTGCCAGCGGATTGTAGATGCCCAAGGCAGTGCTAAAGCGGTACTGCCAGAAGAAGGGACCTCCATCAAAGTCATAGCGCTGACCTTGGATAACCTCAGCCTTATCTGACCATGCGTCAAGCTTATCAAGACCATCAGGCAGCACAGCTACATCATCGTCCATAACCCAGAACCACTCGGCACCCAGCTCATAACCTACGCGCACACCCTCAGAGAAGCCGCCGGAGCCTCCAGTGTTTTGCTCCATAGGGACGTAACACACGCGATTAGTGCCACCGTGAGCGTCAAGATCTTCAGTGGTTTCTCCCCACGTGGTTTTGACCTTCTCCGAAAACTCCGACACAAGCGAGGCTGTCTCAGAGGAGTTTTCGTTGTCCACAACAATGATGCGCCATGGAGCCTGCGTGAGCTGCGTAATGGAATTAAGCAGGTTGGAAAGCAGTTCTTGGCGTTTAAAGGTGACTATGACAAGGGAGGTGCGCTTCATATTTCCTCAAAATGTGACTTCGTGAGTGAGTTGATGCCTATATAGTATAAAGCAGCAATCAAAAGGAGTTTAGATGAGTCACGCTCAAAACCACCAACCTTTGGTTTCTCTTGTTGTACCCATATACAACGTTGCAGACTATCTGGAGCAATGCCTGGCAAGTATTCAATCACAGAGCTACACAAACCTGGAGATTATTTGCCTAAACGATGGCTCAACTGACTCGTCTTTAGCTCTTTTGGAAGCATACGCTGCCCGTGATGGTCGCCTTGTCATCATAGACAAAGAAAACGAAGGCTACGGAGCAACGTGTAATCGTGGCATTGCCGCAGCTCACGGCTTATGGGTGGGTATTGTTGAGCCTGACGATTACCTTGAGCCAACCATGGTTCAAGAGCTTGTTGATCTTATCCAGGCAAACGGTGGAGAAAGCCAGGTAGATATTGCCCGCTCTGCCTATTGGCGCGTATTTGGCAATCAGAAAAATGGCCGTGCGGGAGCAAAGTCGCAGTTCAAAGGAACTGTCAGTGCTGCCGAGTACAGAGTTCCCTGCGCATATAAGGGCCGCGTCAAACCCAAGCAGCTGCCTTGTTCAATTGATCAGATGGCACAGCTTCTGCTGCACCATCCTGCCATTTGGACGGCGCTCTATCGCAAGGAATTCTTGACCCAGAACAACATAAACTTCAAAGAAGTCCCCGGTGCAGGCTGGGTGGACAACCCCTTCCTCATTGCCTCGCATTGCTGCGGAGCTCGCATAGTGTACGCAGACTCTGCGCTCTACAACTATCGCGAGAATGGCTATGCAGAAGCCGCTACCTTTGCGCAGCGTCAGCCTAAAATTCCGCTTGAGCGCTGGAACGACATGATGGATGTTGTGGATGCACGCAACATTACCTCAGACGTGGTGCTCAACGCGCTCACACTGCGCGGCATCAACTACGCGCTGCTTACAAAAGACGCGCTTACCTGGCGAGAAGAACATGATGCTGCAAGTGAGACTGACTCAGAAGTGCACGATCTTCTCGCCAAGAGCTTTGAGCGCATGGACGCAAAGCGTGTGTTTGAAAACCCAGCAATCTCAGGCTTTGGAAAAGCTTTCTTTGCACAGGTGCGAGGCATTGCTCTGCCAAAAGATGACAAGCTTGCTCGCTATACATATCTAGCCAAAGAGGGATTTTTCCGTGTCAAAAATGACGGCATAGCCCAGACGTTTAAATCGCTCATGGACAGGCGTTAAAGCTGGCTCTAAAGACTGGCTCTAAAGACTGGCTCTAAAGACTGGCTCTAAACACAAATCGCCAGGCTACTCTAGAATCACACACTTAAATTTGATGCTGCTTATGTGTCGCTGCAGCTTATACAAGTGGAATGCGCATAAAACGTGCATACCATACGGCTCTGCGTACATAGGCATAGCGAGCTTGTGTTGTAGTAGACAAAATAGCACCAAGCAGGGCATGAGCTACCAGTCGCGGAGAAGTTGCTTCAGTGACAATAAGGTGTGCTACAGGATTAGAAAGAATCTTGACAATAAAGTTTTCTTTTTCCTCATGGCTGAGCTGGGATTCTTCGTTGAATACAGGATACATATTCATAAGAAGTTTGCTGATCAGGTAGCGACTAATCAACTTTTGAACTTTTTTGGAGTTTGCAAAGCCAAGATGTTTGGCAAGGGCCATGAGCGCCTGACGCTCCTGAGTAAGTTCATCCATAGAGGCAGCAATGGTTTTTTCTTCCTTGGAAGATTCCACTGGTACATCAACAAAAATTGCTTCAGGAGCGTACGTGATGTTTTTTGCAATCTCAAAACAGTAGCCTACAAAATTGCATTCACCATCAGTCTCTGGCTCATGTTTGATATCGGTCAAAATACGCGTTGAGCACAGCTTTCCGCTCATAGATGTCAAATAAGGAAGCTGCGACTCCTCAAATACCTGCAACAATGTAGAAGCTTTTGCACCAAAAGCTTTTTTGCATTCCATAGGCGCATTGGCGGTTTTCATGTGCGCAATAACAATATCTGCTGCTTTAGGTGAACCAACAGGACCCAAAGCGGTAGCTGCAGAATAAAGCTCCTGCAAAACGTGGGAATTAAACCTATAAGAAGGCTCAGTGGTAAGCGTATAGGCTCCGCGAGCACGACCCTGAGCAATCTCAAGCGCAACAAAATGGCTAATGCCCGATTGGCACAAGACATCTAAACGAGGCTCTTGATTGGCAAGGTTATCTAACATGCGAGCAATCTGGGGATCGGAGCTATTGTCAACGATGATGAGCTCCCAATGAGGGTATGTCTGCTCTTGAAGTTGCCTAATTACCGTTCTAATAGCATCAGCATCATTATCAGCGGCCATGAGAACCGAAATCATATGTGGATTGTATGAGCGCTCGTGCATTCCACATCCCCCAAACTGGTCCTAAATTTTAGATACCAGTTTACCCATAAAAAGTGAATTAAAAAGACATTTTTATTCTATCAAAATCTCTCCACATAACGCGTTTAACTGCTGTTATGTGGACATCTGACCAGTTTTTGAGGAGCGGCGCTACACACAACGCCCATAACGTCTATACGAGCATGCCAACAAGCTTTCCTAAGGCCGTAGCGTCAACGGTAGTGCCACTTGAACCTTCAACAACAGGAGCTTCATCATGCTCAAGATTAGACACGCCAATTGGCTGCACAATCTCTACAAGCTCAAGAAGCTGATTGGGATTCATATCGGTAATCATTGAAGACAACAAACTAGAAGCATTGCTTACCAGTGAGCGAGCGCCCGAACCAGAAAGTGCCGAGATTTTCTCCCACACATCATCTGTGGCAATGATAACGTGCGTAATCTTGATGTTGGTAATAGAAGCAAGCGCGCTAATAAAAGCACTTTGGCCGTCATCTTTGTAAATATCTGCCAGTGTTTTAGCGTTTGAGTCTACTTCTGCATATACATCAGTAGGAATAGACACTATATGGCCGGTTCCCTGCGTGCGATCAATGACCAAAAGCCGTACAGACTGAAGCGTCGACTCCCCTGCCTTAAGCGAATTTGTGCTGATAACGGCATAGGTAAGAAAGTCATCATCAGATTGTGTAGTGCCATCCGGATTGCCTGAAACACTTTGGCTCTTTACAGCCTTGTTAAGCCCATGATCTCCCAGGTGAGACTCAAGCTGCGCGCGATCCCAAAGAGTTACAACAACAATGCCTACAAGAACAGCAACAATGGCAACAACAGCAAGGCCAATCACGTTGGTATAGGGATTCTCACGCGGAACATCGCTGCGCTCAAATCTTTCTCTTTTCCTAAACATACTGGCTCCCTGCCTCACTGTTCATCAGTTCTGCAAGAGCTCCTAAAAAGACGCTCTCTTCTATGATGCTATTTCTTTGCGAGGGAAACCACCGCACACAATACAAGTGGTAGAAAAGACTTCGTAAACGGCGCGAGAAGACCGATGAAGCTGGATTGGCACACAGAAACTACGACACAATCAAGGAACCGAAAGCGCTACCAGGGTTGCAAAACACCCTCTGGATAGCGAACGCTCACAAACGTGAGGCCCTGAGCAGGTGCACAACTGCCAGCAGCAATTCTATTCTGAGCAGCTAGAACCTCGTCGATCCACTCAACAGGCCTGTGACCTCGGCCAATCTCAACCAGTGTGCCCACAATCGTGCGCACCATGTTATGCAAGAAGGCGTTGCCCGTAATATCAACTGCAATGAGTTTCTCGCCAGCCTCTTCAATTTCTTCAACGCTAAGGCGCTCCACAAAACGATGCGTTGGCTTACCCTCGGCAGAAATTGCCTTGCAGAAGCTCTTGAAGTCGTGCTCTCCCACCAGCGCCTGTGCCGCCTTGTCCATAAGCTC
>CALBBS010000192.1 GCA_937926845.1 uncultured Atopobium sp.
CGTCACGATGGATGTTTGTGAGCTGAACCTCAGCAGTTGGAATGAGGTAGAGGTCAGGCTGTACGTGATAGAGGTCCTCTTCAAACTTAGGAAGCTGACCAGTGCCAAACAGAGAATCCTGATTTGTGATAACTGGTGGCCACCACTCTTTGAAGCCTGCCTGGTTATGTGTATCAATCATGAAGTTGATAAGCGCACGCTCCATGCGAGCGCCCATGCCGCCAAGAAGATAGAAGCGAGTTCCTGCAAGCTTTACGCCACGGTCAAAATCAATCATACCCAGCTCGGGTCCAAGATCCCAGTGCGCCTTTGGCTCAAAATCAAACTGAGTTGGCTCTCCCCACTTGCGAACCTCAGGGTTATCGGAGTCATCCTTGCCATAAGGAACGGATGCGTCAGGAATGTTTGGAATAGCTGCAACAAGGGCGGTGAGCTCTTCCTCAACCTCTCCGCGGCGCTGATCAAGCTCTGCGATACGGTCTTTATTAGCTGCTACCTGCTCTTTAGCTGCCTCAGCCTCTTCCTTCTTGCCCTCACGCATAAGAAGGCCAATCTGCTTAGAAACAGCGTTACGCTCTGCCTGAAGAGACTCAACCTCGGCAATTACGCTCCTGCGCTCCTCGTCAAGCTCAAAGAATTTCTCGCGATCCCAATGGGCGTTTTGCCTGGATTCGCAAGACTTATCTACGAGGTCAGGATTCTCGCGCACAAATTTGATATCAAGCATGCAGCTTCTCCTTGAATCAACACTTTTTGGCAGTGCATTTTTTCTTATAGCCTACCAAGTATATACTTGTATTCAGATTCTTAACCCTTCACATGTTCTGGAGCTGGATTATGGACGCAATTAACTCATTTGTTGGCTGGCTTTTTGGCGATAAGACCGGTGTGTTGTTCCTCGTACTTGGTGGAATTCTGCTCTTTTTGGTCATTTCCTTTGTGCTGGAGCGCAAAACTAAAAAGATGTATTTCAACCACAAAAAGACTGAAGACGACTGGGATCTCTTTGGAGATGATCAAGAAGGTTGGTCTGACTTTGAAAAAGACAACAAATAGGTAACAAAAAAGCCCCGTGAAGGGGCTTTTTTAAATGCAAATGGTGCGGGCGAAGGGACTTGAACCCCCATGAACTTGCGTTCATACGGACCTGAACCGTACGCGTCTGCCAATTCCGCCACACCCGCGTGCTAGGGAATAATACTACAACATTTTGTTTTCTTCTCATGGAAAAACAATAGATATATAAGAAAATTCTTTTCAGCGGTAGAATATAGACAGTCACGGCCGACAAACACACTTTAAACACAGGAGGTTGCCGTGAGTGACTCGCGGTCACAGACCACGCAAACTACATATCTACATTCACCTTCTGCTCAGCAGGCATCACCTGCGGCTGAGCCAGAAATTTTGCTGAACCGATATCGCGTTCTTGCTCGCAGAGGTAACGGAGGTTTTGGCACCGTTTGTACCTGCTGGGATACTCGTTTGCAGAGGCGCGTAGCCATTAAACGCATGCCATTGTTAGGGGCTTCCGAGACTCCCGGCGTGCTTGCTTCAACTGTTGACGAGGCTCTTTCTGAGGCAAGAACTGCTTGTTTGCTGGCGCATCCCAACATTGTGACTGTTCATGACTTTGAGATTGAAGGCGATTACGCCTATCTGGTCATGGAGTTTGTTGATGGCCTTAATTTATCGGAGCTCTTGGCTCGCGTTGAGGGTGGCTACCTCACCTATGCCGAAGCAGCTCACATGGTGTCTTCACTTGCAAAGGCACTTCAATATGCCCATGAAAACGGCGTACTCCATCTGGACATCAAGCCAACAAATATCATGATTGACCGTCAGGGTACGGTAAAACTTGCCGACTTTGGTATGGCAACACTTGCCTCAGCTGCTGGTTATGGTGGTGCTCGCGGAGGTACGGTAGGCTACATGCCTCCTGAACAGGTTGAAGGCATGCTTGTTGATGAGCGCGCTGATATTTTCTCGCTTGCTGTTGTTCTGAGGCAGGCGCTAACGGGCGTCAATGTATTTGCAGGCAGAACGGCTAAAGAATCCCTTGATCACATCTACAAGGGCCCAAAAATTCCTTTGCTCAAACAAGATCCCGAGGTTCCCTTTGCTGTAGACGCCGCCTTGACGCAGGCGCTTTCCCCTGAGCCGTCAATGAGACAAGGAAGCGTCTTGGAGTTTGCACAAGAAATTGTGGCTCCTCTTGGCAATGAAACACGGGGTGAGAAAAGCCTCAAGTCCCTGGTGGAACAGTCAGAAGAAGAGGAAACCGAAACCTGGGACGTCAAGCATCTTCCACTCTCAATCCGCTTCCCCTGGCTGCCCTCGGCTGCCGTGCGTGGCGTATCAGCCCTGGTCACCGGTGTTCTTCTCGCCCAGTTGTTCCAGCTTATTGCTCCAGAATCGTTCACGTTTATTGTGGTGGGCTCTCTTGTAGGAGCTGCGGCAGCTGCTCTTTGGACTCCGTTGGGTTCTGCGCTTATCATTGCATGCGCGGTATATGCTCTGGCAAGCATTAGCCCTACCAGCACTTCATTCCCGTTTGCAACACTTGTAACCTTAGTGAGCGTTATCTGGTGGGCGTTTGCGGGAAGGGTCTCAAAATTCAGCAGCATCAACTGCTTATTAGGAGCTTTGTTACCTGACCCTGTTTCAGCACCAGCGCTCGTCTCCGCTACTATGCGTCCACTACCTGCGGTTTTAACAGGAGCCTTTAGCTATCTTTTTGGGACACTGTTTGCAAGAGGCATATCTTTGGGCTTTGCGGCAACTCCTCTTGCCTATGACTACACCTCACTGGCCTCAGGGCTTCCTTTCTGGATTCGCTTTGAGGCGTGCGCCCTATCTGCTCTTTTAGGCTCGCTTATGAGCCAGAAAAAACGTCGCGGATGGATGATTTTTGGACAAATTGTCTGTGCTGCATTGCTTTCAAGTGGCTTTATATGGGCAGCTTGGATGGAGAATCCCAATTTTTGGGTAGTTGAAAGTATAGTTTCGGTACTAATTACGGTATTCTTATGTGTACTTGTATGTATTGCAATTGTCCTGATAGGTCCACTTGACGCGGATCAGGAAGGCGAGGAATTAGATGAGCTTTCTTAGTGACTTTGAAAACCGTATTGGTTCGGTCTTTGGTGCCGCACCTCAGGGATACGCGGAGCCTTTCTCTTTTAAGAAGCTTGCCAAACGTGCAGCTAAAGAGATGGAACGTGAGACGTATGAGATTGATGGCGTAGACACTGCGCCAGCTCTCTATACCGTTTTAGTTGCTCCTCAAGATGATTCACTGATGCGTCCTCTTTATGCTGATCTAACTGCAGAGGTTTCTGACTTCGTGGCTGCTCAGGCTCAGCAAAAAGATTATGTATTTGTTGGTCAGCCGCTTGTTCGTTTTATGGTCGACCCATCTCTGAAGCCTGGAAAATTTGCTGTCTTTGCAGAAAACGTTGACGGCAATACGCTTGACCAGCTACGCAATGAAGAGCGTGCTTTCTTGGGTGGAAACTCCAGTGTTGGAGGAGCTGCAGCTCAAATGCCTCAGCAACACAATTCCCGCGCTGCTGTTCAGCCAGAACCACAGCCAGAGCCAGATCCTCTGTCTGTAGTCCGTCCTGTTTCTGCAGATAATGCAACACCAGAGGTTTTGGGAGATCTTGCTGGTACAGACGCCGGTCTTGCGGTAATGCCACCAGACTTTGTTGAGGCTCAAGGCGCAATTCCTGTTGTTTCCGCAGCTGAGTCCACTCCTATGCCTGTTCTTCCTAGCTCAAACGGTCTCCCAGACCTGCCCGTAAACGGAGCTATCCCAACAGCAGCTCCTGTTCCTATGACTCAGCGTCGTATCACGCCTTCCCTTGATGCCCAATTAAACGGTATGGGCGGTCGTCCTTCTCGCAATCCGCAAGGCACGCCACGCGCAAACATGGACGCTACCTGTATTTTGATTGATCGCCAGAGCGGTCGTTCGTATCGCGTTGAGGCTCCTCGAGCCATTATTGGCCGCGAGCGCTCTCAGGCAGACGTTGTTCTGCGCGATCCTAACGTTTCAAGACGTCACGCCGAGATGACCTATGACGGTCACGATTGGCACATTGCTGATTTGCACTCCACTAACGGAACGCTTGTCAACGATATCGACGTAGATGAGGTAATTCTGCGTGACGGAGACCTCATTACCATTGGTCTTATGGACCTTCAGTTCCGGGAGAACTAATGATTGATTTGATTCTCTTTGCAGGACGTGTTCTGCTTGTTGTCCTGCTGTACATCTTCCTGTTCTCGGTCATGCGCACGGGCATTGGTCTTGTCCGTGGTCAGCGCAAAGACGGAGCTATTTGGTCCGTTGATGTCGAGAAGGGCGTCAAGTCCTTACGTGGTCTTCACGTAGACATCTTGGGTCCTGTTGTTATTGGACGTTCTCCTTCGTCTGACATCGTGATTGACGAACCTTACGTTTCTGCTTCACACGCCCGCTTTACTATCCAGGGTCCTGCTCTGGTACTTGAAGACCTTGGATCCACAAACGGAACCATGGTTAATGGTCACATCATCGAGCAGCCTGTTACCCTTCGCGATACAGACGAAGTCCAGGTCGGCGATGTGATTATGCGTGTTGGACGTCGATAAGAGGCTCATGGTTTCTTCTGATACAACACATATTTCTGATACACCTGCACAAGAGCCCGTGAGTGCTCCTGGCCGTTGTGAGCTGCCACTTGATGGCCGAGGCGACGCAGAGGCAGTTTCTGGCTCTAACACCTTTATTTCTTGGGGCGCCCGCTCTGACGTAGGATTAGTTCGCGAGCATAACGAGGACTCGTTCCTTTTGCGCACTCCCCTTTTTGCCATCTGCGATGGTATGGGAGGTCACGCCGCCGGTGAGGTGGCAAGCTCCATTGCTGTTAAGGTTATTGCCGAACAGGCACCAAGTACCGCTGACGATATTCGTCTTGGTGCTGCAATTGAGGCTGCTAACCAGGAAGTTATTGATGCTCCTGCAAAGGGTATTGGCAAACCCGGCATGGGCTCCACCGCCTCTGCCGTCCTCATCGAGGGTAATCAGATGGCCGTTGCCCATGTTGGAGACTCTCGCATTTACCTACTTCATCACGGCACACTGGTCCGCATTACTCACGACCACAGCTACGTTGAGGAGCTCATTGACTCTGGTCAGATTACCGCTGATGAGGCTCGCACACACCCTTCTCGCTCGGTAGTTACGCGAGCTCTTGGCTCTGATCCAGACATGTATGCAGATCATTTCTCGCTTGAAGTATCTGATGGTGACCGCATCATCTTGTGCTCCGATGGTCTCTCTGGCATGGTGCCCGACGATGAGATTGAGTCCATTGCGGTCTCTAACGTCACGCCACAAAAGGCTGCCGATAACCTTGTTTCCGCAGCTCTTACCTATGGCGGCTCAGACAACATTACCGTTATTGTCATCGATGTCTTAGACGACGGCATAGCCGATCAAACCAGAAAACACCTTACTCGTGGCGTCATTGCCACGTTTGTCTCGTTCCTTGCGCTCTTTGCAGCCACTGTTGCGGTGTTCTTCCTGTTTGTAAGTAGCGAGTGGTACTTAGGAATTAACGGAACTACTGTTGGCGTTTATCGAGGTATTCCTACAACAATTGCTGGCATAAACATGTCTTCGCTTGTTGAAACTACGTCGATTGAAATAAAAGATTTGCCTGACGCAGTTCAAGACTCTCTTGCAGACGGAATTCGCGTTAAGAACGAGGATGAAGCACACAGCACCGTCGAGAATTACCGCAAACAAATTGACGACGCCAACAACAAAGCGGTCAAAAAGAAAGAAGACGCTCAGTCTGGCGGAACACCCACAACAGAAACAACAACGTCAACAACAAGTTCGGGAGGTGAGTAGGAATGGAAAAAGCAGGTGGACTAAGGCGTAATACAGAGCTCTTCTTACTATTTGTAGGAGCAATCCCTGTATTTCTGCTGTACGCCATGTACATGATTACTGCTCGCTCAACGCTCAGCCTTGAGACAATGGCCGTTCCTATTGGTCTCTTTGCAGCATTTACCGTGGCTCACATTGCTATTAGGTTCCTTGCTCCCGCAGCAGACCCTGCCATTCTCCCTATTGTGTTTGTGCTCTCGGGAATTGGCATCACCATGGTCACCAGACTTGCACCAAATCTTGCAGTCAACCAGACCATTTGGCTCTTTATCTCTGTTGTTGTGATGATTGTGGTACTGGCGGTCATTAGAAATCTTGACGTGTTAGCACGCTACAAATACTCCATTGGTATTCTCGGCGTCATACTGCTTCTCCTGCCAATTGTTATTGGCCAGGACCGCTACGGTGCAAAACTCTGGATTTCTTTTGGCACATTCACCTTCCAGCCTGGCGAGCTTGCAAAGATTGCCATTACGCTCTTCCTGGCATTTTATCTTGCACTGAATCGAGAAGCCCTATCGGTCTCCATGCGTTCTGTTGGACCTTTCCGCATTCCTCGCTTTAAAATGCTGCTTCCTCTGTTTGTCATGTGGGGTATCAGCCTGATTGTTGTTATTTTTGAACGCGACCTTGGTAGCGCTCTGCTCTTCTTCGTGTTCTTTGTCATCATGCTCTATGTAGCAACAGGTCGCGCAAGCTACGTTTTTGTCAGTATTGCGCTCTTGGCCATTGGCGGCGTGGTGCTTTATCACTTCTTTGGTCACGTTCAGACTCGTGTCAACATTTGGCTTGACCCCTTCAAAGACCCCGCTGGAGACGGTTATCAGATTGTCCAATCTCTTTACTCCATTGCAGATGGCGGTTTAACCGGCACAGGAATTAATAAGGGAATGCCAACGCTTATCCCTATTGTTGAGTCTGACTTTATTTTCTCGGCCATTGCTGAGGAGCTGGGACTCTTTGGCGGAGCAGCAATTATTACCCTGTTCCTGCTCCTTACCGTGCGCGGCCTCGCAACAGCTGCTCGCGCAAAGTCCGATTCATCTGCTTTTGCAGCTGCTGGTCTTACCAGTGTTTTGGCGTTCCAAACCTTCCTCATTGTTGCAGGCGTTACTAAGCTCATGCCTCTTACCGGCGTTACCCTGCCCTTTATGAGTCAGGGCGGCAGCTCACTTCTTTCCAGCTTTATCATTGTTGCCCTGCTGCTCAGAGCAGGTGACGAGGGAACTGGTCGCGAGACAGAGCTTGAGCCAAGCAAGAAAACGCTTGACTCCCAGAGGCTCGAAATTTCTTCCGGTGGAGCTCACGCCTCTTCCGTTTTGCATGGCAACCACATCCGTGGAGGTTTTGGCCTGCAGTCTGAGGAATCCGGTGTTCTGGGACGTGTTGCTCTCGGAAAACGTCTGACCAATTTGGTCACAGTATTTACCCTCTTCTTCACCGTTCTTCTCGGCAACTTGACCTTCTTGATGGTCATTGACGCACCTAGAATTCAGGCACTTCCTACCAACAACCACACTATTGCTAAGAGCGCATATGTTCAGCGCGGTGCCATCATAACTTCTGACGGCGTCACCCTGGCAGAGAGCGTTAAGCAAGACGACGGCACCTACGTGCGCAACTATCCGCACGACGGCATGGCTTCTCACACCGTTGGCTACATCTCTACCCAGTACGGAACTGCAGGTATCGAGTCCTCCATGAACGAGACGCTCACCGGACACGCAGATCATTCCGACTGGAGAAGCGCTCTGTACTCGATGGCAGGCGTTAATACCGCTGGTTCAAGCGTTGTTTTGACCATCAATTCCCAGATGCAGGCTGTAGCAGAAGCTGCACTCCAGGGATATTCCGGCTCCATTGTTGTTATGGATCCAGCCACCGGAGCCGTGCTTGCAAAGGCTTCAAGTCCTTCATACACCCACGCTGATCTGGGCACTATTATCGAGTCCGGTACCGGCAGTCAGCTGGTCGACAGAACTACCCAGGCTCTCTACTCCCCTGGTTCGTCGTTTAAGACCATTACGCTTTCTGCCGGACTTGACACGCACACCACCACGCTGGACACCACCTACTCAGCTCCAGGAACTATGGAGCTTGGTGGAGGCACCATCCACAACTACGCCAACGAGGACATGGGCACTATTCCTCTGCGTGAGGCATTTGCTCGCTCTTCTAATACGGCGTTGGCGCAGCTTGGCGTAGCACTTGGCGCAGACAACCTGGTCAGCTATGCACGTGCCTTTGGTTATGGCACAGCGCTTGGACAGGACTTCTCCACTACACCATCACTGATGCCAAATCCTGCCGAGATGACCA